>JAGCJJ010000032.1 GCA_017648065.1 Kiritimatiellia bacterium
AATGTATGTTTTCATGAAATTTTTAGAATATACTGCATTCATAGTATCCCATTATCTCATAGTGTCATCATTTATGAAATATGGGCATTGAACTTATTTTTTTTATTTTCCCTTTCGGTGTCTTTTATTTTGACACATTGCGATTATTTATATGTAATTTATTAGTGTTGAAAAAATATGTAATTGTATGATATAATCAAGGAAAAATTTGGCCTTTTTATTTGTTTTATAAAGTTTGTATAAAATGAAAAATGTAACTTTTATATTATCTCTTTATCTATTTGTGTTTGCTTTGTTTAGCTATTCTGCAGATATTCTTATATCAGGCAAGGCAGATAGAAGTGTTAAACGTACAATAAGTTTAGTTAACGTTCGTACAGATTCTTCTTCTGGATCTACAGAGTTTCTAAATGTATTGAAAAATGATTTACAGCTTTCCGGATGGTTTGAGGAGGTTGCTCCTGCATCTGCATCTATCATAATCAGTGGTGATGTGCGTGTAAGTAATGGTAATGTGTCGTACAATTTGAATGCTTCTTGGTTGGCAGATACACGTACTAAAAAATTCACTAAATCAGCTTCTGTAAATAATTTACGAATGAATGCACATGAGCTTTCTGATAAATTTACTCAGACATTTGCAGAAAATCCAGGAATGGCTTCAAGTAGAATTTTGTTTGTAGGACGTCAGTCAAACAGTAAAAATCCAGATATTTATGTGTGTGATTCAGATGGTTTGTCTGCTATGCAGATAACAAGAGATAGTAAGCTTTGTTTATCTCCTAACTGGATCCCAAATGAGAATGCTTTTATGTATACCTCATGGTTAACTGGAAATCCAGCTGTTTATAAGGTAAACTTAAATACAAATGCGAGAGAGCTTATCAGTAGTTATCCTGGTATGAATCAGGGCGCTGTTTTGTCACCAAATAAAGATTGGTTGGCTCTGGTTCTATCTCGTTCTGGTGGCGTTGATTTGTATTTGAAGAGCACAAAAGATAATCAACTTAAGCGATTGACTAAAAGTAAAAAGTGTAATGAGTCCAGTCCTTCATGGTCACCAGATGGAAAACAATTAGCATTTGTTGATGATAGTAGAAGTGCTCCTCAGATAAAAATTATGTCTTTAAGAGAGTTGTTCTCTGGCGTAGCTTCAAGCCCTGCTGTATTTGGCTTTAAGGAAAGTGTTGCCCCTGAGTGGAGTGATGATGGTCGTATTGTATTTTGCGGAAAGACATCACAACATAATAGATATGGTATTTATGTTATGCATCCGTCAGAAAATGCAAAAGCAAACTCACCTAAATTAGTAAGCCCACTCGATAATGCTGATTATGAGGATCCATCTTGGGCTCCAGATAATCGTCATATTGTATGTACCAAAATAATGAATTTTAAGCGTCAGCTAGTTGTTTTGGATACGATGGGGGACTCTCCACGAGTTCTTATTAACCTTCCAGGTGATTGGTATTTGCCTGCTTGGTCTGATAAATTAACAGGTTTTTAATCATTTATGCTTTAAAATATAAAATATAGAAAGAAGAAAAAATGGAAATGTTAAAGAAATATGGTTTAAGTGTTGTTGTACTAACAGCTACAGTTATTTTTACTGGTTGTTTTACTAATAAGGGTAGTGATGTTCAATCACAGCAGGACGATAAGATTACTGATGTTGCTCCAGGAGAAATTGAAGACGAGACATATGTTGAAGGCGATACTCCAATGAGTAATGTTGATTTTGAGGATATGAGTGTTGTAAATGTAACATTTACTCCTGTTTATTTTGGCTATAATACATTTACAATTCCTTCATCAGAGATGTCCAAGGTTAGCGCATTGGCTGAGTATATGATTGCTGAACCAAATTATTGCCTTATGATTTATGGACACTGTGATGAGCGTGGAACAATTGAATACAATGTTTCTCTTGGTGAATATCGCGCTCAATCTATTCGTGATGTTTTAATAAAGCTAGGCGTGGAAGCATATCGTATTAAGACAGCAAGCTTAGGTGAAGAGATGCCTGCTGATCCAGGCCATAATGAGGCTGCTTGGAGACAGAACCGTCGCGGCGAATTTATATTCTTTACTCGATAAACTTGGTTAATATCTATTGCTTCCAGTGGTTAGATTTTTATGATTGTTATCTATTGGGGGCTTGTCAAAATTTAACCAATAGGAGCTTTTTATGAAAACACGCAGAATAGTATTTTGTATTGCAATTACAGTGATTTTGGCTATTCTATTCTTGTTACCTATCTTCTTGGTAGTTAAGGGAGGATTTTGGACTGAGGAAGGCTTTACACTTAAATACTTGTTAGGCGTTTTTCGTAACCCGATATATGCAGAGGGTCTAGTAAATAGCTTTGCGATAGCAGCAGGAACAACCTTTTTAACAATATGTATTGCTTTGCCATTGGCTTGGTTATCACATAAATATGATTTTAAGTGTAAAGGCTTTTTCTCTGCATTAATTCTTGTGCCAATGATTTTGCCACCATTCGTTGGTGCAATTGGTATGACTCAAATTTTGGGTCGTTATGGTGTTCTAAATGCAGTGCTTGGTACAAGTATTGATTGGATTGGTCAAGCTCGTTATTTTGGCGTAATTGTTATTCAAGCATTAACACTTTATCCAATTTTATATTTGAATACAACAGCAGCACTTGCAAATATTGATCCAGCAATGGATGAAGCTGCTGCAAATTTAGGATGTCCAGCATTTAAGCGCTTTTTTAAGATTACTTTGCCACTAATTATGCCAGGCCTATTTGCTGGTGGAACAATTGTGTTTATTTGGAGCTTTACTGAGCTTGGTACACCGCTAATGCTTAATTATACAAAGTGTGCGCCTGTTCAGGTGTTTGATGCCTTAAAGGAAATCGGTTCAAATCCTTTCCCATATGCTCTTGTTTTTGTTGTCCTTTCATTTAGCGTTCTTCTTTATGCATTGGGCAAATTTGCATTTGGTAGAAATAGCTTTGCTATGCAAGGAAAGGCTGCTGTTAATTTTACTCCAGAAAAGTTACGTGGTTTCAAAACACTTATAGCTTTAGTGCCTTTTACAGTTGTTTCATTATTGGCTTTGCTTCCACATTTTGGTGTGATTTTAACAAGTTTAAGTGCTCCAGGTTCTTGGTATAAAACAGTACTTCCATCTGTGTTTACTGTTTCAAATTATACAGAGGTACTAGGTCACGAGATGGCAGTTTCATCAATTGCAAACAGCCTTTTATTTGCATCAGTAGCAGTTATTGTTAATTTGATATTAGGAGTTTCAATTGCATTTATAGTTGTTCGCTCCAAGTTAAAATTTGCTGGTGTGCTAGATGCATTGGCAATGATTCCTTTGGCTGTGCCAGGATTAGTGATGGCATTTGGTTATTTGGCAATCAGTTCATGGTTGTCAAATTTAGGATATATCCGCTCAAATCCATTCCTTTCTTCTATATTTGACGTTCGTATTAACCCAACACTATTTCTAGTTATTGCTTATGCAGTACGCAGATTACCATATATGGTTCGTTCTGCTGTTGCAGGCTTACAGCAAACTTCAGAAGCCTTTGAAGAGGCTGCAGCAAATCTTGGAGCTGCACCTTCTGTAACACTTCGTCGCATCACTTTACCTTTGATTACTGCAAATTTAATTGCAGGTATTTTGTTGGCATTTGCATTTAGCATGCTTGAGGTATCTGATAGTTTAATGCTTGCTCAGCAGGCTAACTATTATCCAATAACAAAGACAATATATGAATTGTTCCAGTTACTAGGTACAGGTAAATATATTGCTTCTGCATTGGGTGTTTGGGCAATGGTATTCTTGACCGTAACAATTGCAGGAGTAAGCATTCTTCTTGGCAAGAAAATGGGTGCCATTTTTAGAGTATAAAGTTTATGCTTGAATTTGTTGTTGTACCATTGCTTTTAACTTTTGCTGCTGCAATTGTGTGTGGTATTATTGGTGTCTTAACAGTTGTCCGCTCAAATACATATGTTGTTGGAGCCGTGTCCCATACAATTTTAGCAGGACTTGGTTTTGCTCAATTTTCTAATGTAACTAATTTTATTCCTTTTTATATTTCACCAGATGCAGCAGCTCTCGTTACAGCTGTTTGTGTGGCAATAGTAATTTCTGCGCTACAATTTAATGGAAGAGTGAAACAAGATTCAACATTGAGTGCTGTATGGGCAGTAGGCATGGCTATTGGTTTGTTTTTTCTTACAATAACACCTGGATACCAAACAGATTTAATGCGTTATATGTTTGGTTCTATAGCGACAACGACCATAGATGATTTTTATTTTGTTTTAATTTTGGCGATAGTAATTTTGCTATCATGTTGCTTTTTCTGGCGAGGTATTTTGGCGTCTTGTTTTAATACAAATTTACTTCGTCTTAATGGAGGGAAGGCTTTCTTTTTTGAATTGTTAATTTCAATTCTTTCAGCTGTAGCAATAGTTGCATTAGTAAAAGCAGTGGGTATAGTTCTTGTAATAGCCCTTATAACACTTCCTTCAATTGCAGCATTAGGGTTAGGACTTCGCTTAATTCCGGCCATGCTTGTAGCCGGATTTTTTGCATTTCTCTCATCTGTAGTAGGATTGTTTGTGTCAGTGTATTTTGATATAGAAGCAGCCGCTCCTACGGTTGTTGTTCTTGCAATTATCGTTGGTCTTAGCTGTTTGACAAGGTTATTAAAGAAAAGATTCAGTAGCAAGATTTCTTAGATATTTTGTCTGAACTATACAATCAAGATAATTTTGATTGGTAATTAGTACATTATAATTTTATGAGTAATAAAAAAGAATTACGTGATTTGGCTCGTAAATTGAATATAGAACATCAGGCAGAAACAGATAATGGTCATGTTTTTCCGATTATAGATTCAATGGAATTCCTTTCAGCAAGGGTTGTTGCTATTTACTTGTCTGTATCTACGGAGCCAAATACCAGTGCGATTATAGAAAAAGCGTTTGAGATGAATAAAAGGGTGGCTATCCCAATTTTTAATTCCCAACAAAAAGTATATGATTGGTGTGAATTAAAACCAACAACAAAGATTATTGTTGGTAAGTATGGGATAAAGGAGCCAGAGTCTTTTTTGTCGATAAATCCATTAGATATTGATGTCTGTTATGTTCCAGGACTTTTGTTTGACAAAAGAGGAGTTAGATTAGGTCATGGTGGTGGATTTTATGATAGGTTGTTATTGAAGTTATCTTCAAATGCCAAAATTATTGGATTGGCATTCCCATGGCAATTGGTTGAAGAGCTTCCTGCTGAAAGTCATGATATTTTATGTCATAAGGTTATTACACAAAATAGTTAATCAATAAGTTATACGAGCTAATATCTAATTAGTTTCGGAAAACTTGTTTAGTTGAATTTTTTGATGTAAATCGCTAATAAGTTAGTTGTTTTCAGTTAATAAGTGTGTTAGAATATTACTATATTTTATACTTATGGAGTTGTTATGAATAAATTAGCAAAATACAAAATAATTTTTGGGGTTATAGCAATCCTTATCGTTGTTGTAATTATTGGATTTAGTAGCTGTTCTTGTAATAGAGAGTCATTTGATGATGCTGTTCGTTTTGGACAAGAAGATTTGCGTAAGGGAAACTATGATGATGCTATATATCATTTGAAGCGTGCTGCAAAAATAAGTCCAGAAGAATCCAGATTTACAGTGCTTATCAATTTAGGTATGGCTTATTTTGAGGCAGGGGAATATGCTTCAGCAGCTAATGTTTTTGAACAGGCAATCATAATTGATCCAACAAAGGAAGCTTTAGAAGCTCTTGCGGTTGCTCGTTATAAGCAGGGTTTGTATGCAGAGTCTATTCAGGCATACACTCAGGCAACAACAGAATATGGAAGAGAGTCTAACCTTTTGGCAGGAATTGCAGCTTGTCATATAGCTCAAAAAAATATCAGATATGCTCAAGATATCCTTCTTGAGGCATACAGTAAAAATTCAAATGATGCTGTTGTCCTTTATAATTTAGCAGTGTTAAAGAAAGATTGTAATGAGTATGTAGATGCAGCTAATTACTTTGTAAGATTTTTTGAAGTTGTAGATGCAAAAGAGCAGAAAAAACAATTAGAGTTAGCTCGTGAGCATTTTGCTGATTTGGTAGCAAAGTATCCAAAAGATTTAAAATCAAAGGCAAATGATTCTTACACAAATGCAGTTAATTTGTATCGCAAAAATGATTTAGTAGCCTCATTCAGAGAGGCTGTTAATGCTTCGAGAAATGATCCTACAGAGCCAACTTACACAGCTCTTCTAATTGCGATTAGCAAAAAAGTAAATAGACCAGAAAATATTCAGCGTCTAACAAATAGAATAAATAATGGTTTCCCAGAATATGCAGAGAAGCTAAAGATTAAATAATTTTTCTCTTAGCTATGCATATAGATTCTGATTAAAAACTTGTAGAATATATTGTGTCTACAAAAATAGTAGGAGATGAAATATGTTTGCAAATAGTTTTGTAGCTTTTTTTGAGAACCTAAGTCTATATAATTGGATAGATATTCTTGTTGTAATTATAGCTATAGTTTTTGTGATTTATGGAATAATGCATGGAATATCAGGTGGAATTTCTAAGTTATCAGCATATTTAACAACTTTTGGCGTTGGTTTGTGGATGTACAATTTTATACGTGACGGTTGGCTTGTTGATAATACATATCCTAATAAGATAGGCGCATTTGTGCTTGCAGGATTAGCTGGTTTACTTATTGGCGTATGCATAGGTTTACTTGTGGCAAAGTGTCTTCGTATAATAGTTTCACAGCCATATGATGCTATCTTGGGTGTTCTTGGTTCTTTAATTTGTTATTGTATAATTGTTTTAGGTGTATTGTTCTTATTGAGACTTACTCCTACAAATACAGAAAAAATCAAAGAACAATCTTTTACAGGTATGATGGGATATACTATACTTGATGGTGTTATGGCAGAATCAACTACGGGGGAGACACCAACTAAATGAGTTCTGTAGTTTGGTTCTATAGCGTTAAAGGAAAAGTTTCTACACCTCATACTTGGGAAGAGCTATGTATTGCAGTTAAAGAACAAAAGCTAGGTCCGGAAGATTTGGTTTGGACAAAGGCTTTTGGTAGAGAATGGCGAAAAGCTTCAACTCTTGAAGGTCTGTTCTGTACAAATGATGCGTCAGCAGAAGGTGTAGAAAAGAAGATTGAAGAGGATTCTTCTAGCATTATTCAAGAAGAGGAGGGCGGTTTTGCTTCTCAGAAGTCAGAAGAATTCGAGAAAGAATTTGCGGAACAAGATAAGTTCGAGCAGCAAACCGATAATAATGCTTCCAATCAGTCTTTCTACACACCACGAGGTGTTGCTGTTTGGTTAGGTCTAAAGCGAGCATATTATGGAATGGTAAATATTTTATTTACATCTCCGTTTAATATTATGCGATGGTTGCCGATTGCTGTTGCTTTGTTTTTGGCGACCCAAATGTCGTCAAATTTTATGCTTAATGCAATGAGTGCATTATTTGCTGAGGATGGACAGATTGTATCAAAGCTTCATGAAAATTCAAAAGAGTTAGGAATTCCAGATGATTTTTATTCTTCTGGAGTTTTTTCAAGTGAGTGGAAAAACAACTACGAACACTTGAACACATTTATACTAGAAGCTCAAGAGAAGAATCTTTCCCATGAAGAAATGTCAAAGCAATTAATAGGAATATATTCTAAATTAATTATTGGTGTTGGTGAAACTACAAATTATATTTGGAATTGGATAATAAGTTTCTCTGGTGCAACGACATTTTTGGTGATGTTTCTAACTGCATTTGCCATGAAGATGGGGTTGTTTTGGTTTGGTGCCAGAGGAAAATTTATTGCTATGGCACGCTGTTATAATCCAACAGAACCATTTGGAGTTACATGGCGCAGTGTTGCTTCTGCATCTAACAGATTTTTCCGAATGTTATTAGTAGTTGAATTATTAACTTCAATTGTTTATTTGATTGTATCTTTTATGTTTATCAAATATGTTGCTAATGCATATGTAAGTGAGCAACTCACGGTTGAAGGCTTTTGTTCAAAAATGCTAATGCTAATGATGCTTTATTTGCTCTTAATGTTTGTAAAATATTATTTACATAATTTTGTTGCATTGCCGGTTTTGCTAGAAAAGCAGCGTTTGACTCCTAAATATATCTTCAAAGGATTTGGTTTTTGGATTTTACGTTTTGGCGTAATATATTTAATTTTATTTATGAGTTTACAATATCTAGTAGGAGTTGTTGGTGCTTTAGTTGGTGCAAATTTAATAAAAATGATATTTGCAATGCCAATTACAGGACAACTTCTTGCATTACCAATATTTGTTGTAAATTTACTTTGGACAATGGATATATCTGTTCAAATGCGCCCAGAGCTTGCGAAACTACGCCCTCCAGTAGATCCTTGGCAAGTAAATCGTTGATTTTTATATAGCCATGAATAAGCAATCTAATTGTCAAGTTTTATGGACAAATCATGACTCTTTGGTTGTATTGGGCTTTAATGCTGTTATGGTTTTACCATGGCTTTTAACAGTAATATTAGGTAATGCTTTTTCTGCTAAAGCCATAAATAAAATAGCTGAAAGTGGCAATTTAATCCCTGCCAGTTTTTGGGCGTTTAGTCTACTGCCAATGGTATTAGTTTTGGGGTTGATTTTTAATAGAAAAAAACAGGTGGGATGTTCTGTCAAAGCACTCCTTGGTTTGCCATCTAAAGAACAGATTTTTCAAACTGTTCAGATAGGCATGCTAGGTGGTTTTTCTTTGTTTTTTGTTGGCTTTTTTTTATTGCAATTTTGGTCTTCGTTTTTAGTTAAATACGGTGTTGAGGCACCTAGACAATATATCGTTGAACTGTTGCGCAATAGCAATGTTCCTGCTTGGCAAATGTGTTGTGTGGGAATAATAGTTGTGATTCTTGCCCCAATTGTTGAGGAGATTTTATATAGGGGCATTTTGTACGAGCGAATAAAATCTACTAACTCGAAGTTTGTTGCGATACTTTTAACAAGTGCATTTTTTGCTGTAATTCATACTAATCTTTTTGCATTACCTGGTGTGTTTTTAGTTGGAATTGGGTTAAATTTGATTTATGAAACACGGTTAGTTGGTGATAGAGAATTATCATGTTATAGTGGCAAAGTGGGATTATTAGGCTCAATGGTTGCTCATTTAACTTTTAATTTACTTAATTTTCTAATGACAATTTCGGTTTTCAAGATGTAATTATTTTGGAGGGAATAGAGAATGGATGTAATAGAACAAAACAACAACGGATCAATCATCAAAAAAAGAATAGATTGTTGCAAAACTCTGACCGTAAAAATAGAAGATGGTGAGTGTTGGTGGGGTATAGCAACAACATTTGGTTCAAAATTGCCTCTTGCCAATAATAACGATGGATTTATGTGCGATATTACGGTTGAGAATTATTCTAATCAAGCCGTACCATTACTTGTTTCAAATAAAGGCCGTTATATTTGGAGCGATGCTGCTTTTAAGTGTAGAATAGAGAATGGAGTATTTATTTTTGAGGGAGATTCTCCAATAAGACTTGTTACAGCAGGTTCGACATTGCGTGAGGCTTTTCTTGCTGCATCTAAAGCACATTTCCCTCCAAGTGGCAAAACGCCAGATTTATCTCTCATAGCAAAACCTCAGTGGAATACTTGGATTGAATTAACTTATAACCAAAACCAAAAGGATATTCTTGCTTATGCAAAAGAGATAGGGGAGAATGGATTTCCTGAGGGTGGTGTTATAATGATTGATGACACTTGGCAATATGGATATGGAATTTGGGAGTTCGATCCTCGGCGTTTTTCTAATCCAAAGGAGCTTTGTGATACACTTCACAGTTTAGGTTTCAAAATAATGCTTTGGGTTTGTCCTTTTGTTTCTATGGATTCTCCTGGTTATCGAGAAATGGCATTTGGTCTTAAGGACGCAGGTGTTCAGAGTGAAAAGGGAGGTCTTATATACGATACAGATGGTGATCCAGTAGCTGCTAAGTGGTGGAATGGTCGCTCTGCTTCAATTGATTTTTCTGATCCCTTAGGAACTTCTTGGTTTTCTAGACAACTTTCTACATTACGAGAAAAATTTGGTGTAGATGGTTGGAAATTTGATGCAGGCGATACTGAATCATACAAGAAGCATTGGATTACTAAGAAGGGTCTTTCTCCATCTGAAATGTGTGAGGCTTATGCAAAAATCGGCTTAGAATTTCCTTTGAATGAATATAGAGCATGCTTTAAGATGGGTGGTCAACCTATTGTACAACGTCTTTGTGATAAGGGACATAGTTGGGATGACCTTCAAAAGTTGATGCCAGATATGATTTCCTGTGGTTTGCTTGGTCATCCATTTGTTTGTCCAGATATGATAGGTGGTGGAAATTGGATTGCATTTACCGAGGCAGCAGCTGTTCCTTATGATCCAGAATTATTTGTACGTTCTGCTCAAGCACATGCATTAAGCCCAATGATGCAGTTTTCTGCTGCTCCATGGCGTATGCTTAATGGAGAGAATCTTGAAGCTGTTCGTTCTGCTGCATGGGTGCGTATGAAATTTGCAGAACGCTTTGTTGAATTGGCGAAAGATTGTGCTAAATCTGGCGAACCAATGCTTAGAAATCTTGAATATAATTATCCAGGAAATGGATGGGAAAATATCAAAGATCAATTTGTTATGGGAGATTTTCTTGTAGTTGCACCGCAGATAGTTAAAGGAGCTAAGGAACGCAAGGTTATTATTCCTCCAGGCAAATGGGAAGCAGATGATGGTGCTATTTATGAAGGGCCTTGTGAGATAATTGTTTCTACACCAATTTCACGCCTTCCATACTTTGAGCGTATAAGTTAATTTGCTATAAATTGGTTTCTCATAACACAATTGTGTACTTTTAATATGGCATAATACAATTGTGCCCCATAGGAGTAAATGCTCAAAACAGGTGCATTTACTCTTGTAAATTACAAAGACAACCAAATACCTTTGAATGTGTGTTGTTGCTTGTATTTATTTGAGGGGTTTGTTATAATATAACAAAAAGAATTTATTAAGGAATTTTATGGATTTCGATTTATTTACCCCAAATTCAAAAAAAGCAATTCAAATAGCTAATCGTGAAGCAATTGGTTATAGTCACGATGCTATTGGCTCAGAGCACCTTATTATCGGTTTGGCATCCCTTACAGAGGGAATGATTGTTGATGTTTTTGTAGCACTTAATATTACCATTGAGCAAATTCGCCTTGGTGTAGATTCTGTTGTTTCTCATGGGGATACAAATGTGGCTGTAGCAGGAATGCTGCCACTTACTCCACGCACAAAGAAAATACTTCAATGTGCTGCTGGTGAGGCACGTGCTTTAGGTGCATCTATGGTTGATGCAGAGCATATTCTTATCGCAATTCTTCGCGAGGGCGAGGGAATCGGTGCAAAGGTTCTTAATGGACTGGGAATTACTCTTGATAATGTCGTCACAATCGTAAAGAAAATTATTGATGATTTTCGTGCTGCTGTTAACGATGATGATAAATCAACAAATCCATTTGGTTTAGATACAGATGAAATGGAGCAAATGCCTCCTCCTAATGTAGGTGGACCTATTGGCGATATTCTGCGCAGCCTTGGTGTTAGCGGTCCTAAAGCAAAAGGCCCATTGGGAGGCATGATTCCTCCTGAAGCAAAGGTTATGCCTGCAAAGCTTACTTATGATGCAAATCCAAACACAATAAATCCTCAGCAGAAGCGCCCAGCAACTCCTGCGCTTGATACATTTGGTCGTGACCTGACTGTGCTTGCAGCTAATGGAGAAATGGACCCTGTGATTGGCAGAAAGGAAGAGTTGGCTCGCGTAATGCAGGTGCTTTCACGTCGTACAAAAAATAATGTGGCTTTGCTTGGTGAGGCAGGTGTTGGTAAAACAGCTGTTGCTGAAGGTCTTGCTCAAGCCATTGTTGCTGGCGAGGCTCCTGAAAAGCTGCTTAATAAGCATGTGATTGCTCTTGATATGACTTTGCTTGTTGCAGGTACAAAGTATCGCGGACAATTTGAAGAACGCATTAAGGCGATTGTTGATGAAATTAAGCGTGTTAAAGATGTAATTCTTTTCATTGATGAGCTTCATAGTATTGTTGGTGCTGGTGATAATACCGGCTCAATGGATGCTGCAAATATCTTTAAGCCAGCAATGGCTCGTGGTGAATTGCAGTGCATTGGTGCAACAACACTGAAAGAGTACCACAAGTTTATTGAGAAGGATGCAGCTCTTGAGCGCCGCTTCCAAATGGTTAAGCTAGATGAGCCAACCGTTGATGAAGCAATTCAAATTCTTCAAGGCATTAAGGGTAAGTATGAGGAATTTCATCAGGTAAAGTATACAGATGATGCAATTGAGGCAGCAGTACGCCTAAGTGCTCGCTACCAGATTGGCCGTATGCTTCCAGATAAGGCTATTGATGTACTTGATGAGGCAGGAGCTCGTGCACAAATTGCTAATAATACAAGCCCAGAATCTATTCGTGCTCTAAAGAAATCTATTGCTGAGCATATCGCGAAGAAGAATGAGTCAGTAGAGCAACAAAACTTTGAAGAGGCTGCTGAGCATAGAAATAAGATTGAAGAGCTAAAGCAAGCTTTACAGTCAGAGCAAGCTCTATGGGAAGGCAATAAGGATGCAAGCGCATCTGTTGTTACTGCAGAGGATATGGCAAAGACCATCTCAAGCATTACTGGTGTTCCTGTCTCTCGTATGAGCGAGGAAGAGAAGAAGCAGTTGTTTACTCTTGAGGATGAGCTGCGTAAGACAGTTGTAGGTCAGGAACAAGCAATTAGCGTTGTTTGCCGCGCATTGCGTCGCGCACGCGCTGGCTTGAAGAATCCACGCCGCCCAATTGGTTCATTCTTATTCTTGGGACCAACTGGCGTTGGTAAGACTCTTCTTGCTAAAACTATTGCAAAAGAATTTTTTGCTGATGAAAAGGCATTGATTCAGCTTGATATGTCCGAGTATATGGAGAAATTTAATGTTTCTCGTTTGGTTGGTTCTCCTCCAGGCTATGTTGGCTTTGAGGATGGTGGTCAGTTGACAGAGCAGGTACGCCGTCGCCCATATAGCGTTGTTCTTTTTGATGAGGTAGAGAAGGCTCACCCTGATGTAATGCATGTTCTGTTGCAGCTGTTAGAGGAGGGACGCCTAACCGATAGCACAGGCCGTGAGGTTGATTTTAAGAATACAATTATTATTCTTACATCAAATCTTGGTGTTGATACAGGTAAGAGCTCTCGTGCATTTGGCTTTGGTACAGCAAGCAACTCTTCTCAACAAGCAGAGGAGCAAGATCGCCTGAATAAGCGTATGCTTGAGGCCGCTAAGCTTGTATTTAAGCCTGAGCTAATGAATCGTTTTGATGAAACAATCTTCTTCCGTAAGCTAGGTATTGATGATTTGCGTATAATCATCAATAGTGAGTTGGAAAGCGTACGTGCAAATCTACGCGACAAACAGCTTGAGCTACAGCTTTCTAAAGAGGCAGAGGAGTTTATTATCAAAAATGGTAATGATGCAGAGCTTGGTGCACGCCCACTTCGCAGAGCTGTTGAGCGCTTGATTGAGGACCCTCTTGCAGAGGAACTTCTAAAGGGCAATTTTGAGCCACCTTGCACAATTCAAGTTGATGTTCAAAAGGATTCCGATAAGCTTTCTTTTGCAAAGCTTGAACCAAAGAAGTCTGCAAAAGCAACAACACCAAAGAAGCCACGTAAATCTACAAAGAAATGATTGATACTGCCGAGCTAATGAAAAAGGTCGGGAGAATCAAAATTCTTACCTCCCGACTCGTAGATGAGCGCCTTACAGGAGATTATCATTCCTCCTTTAAGGGGCAGGGTGTTGAATTTGATGAGGTGCGCGAATATAATGTTGGTGATGATATTCGTAGCATTGACTGGAATGTAACAGCTCGCACAGGTTTTCCATTTGTTAAGCGTTATTGCGAAGAGCGTGAGTTGACAGTTATGTTCCTTGTTGATGTTTCTGGCTCTCAAGCATATGGCTCAGGCGAAAAAACAAAGGCAGAGCGTGCTGCTGAGCTTACTTGTCTTTTGGCAATGACATCAATCCAAAACCAAGATAATATTGGCTTGATTCTTTTCTCGGATAAGATTCTTAAAACAATTCCTCCTCGTAAAGGACGCACCGCAGTAATGCGTTTGGTACGCGAGGTGCTTGCTGCAGATGAGTCTGCAGGAGGCACAGATATTGCACAAGCATTGCAATATTTGCTCCAGGTTCAAAAGCGCAGAGCTGTGGTATTTTTGGTTTCAGATTTTCAGGCAGAGGGCTGGGAGCAGCAATTAGCAGTTGCTTCGCGTAAACACGATGTAATTTGCTGCAGACTCGTTGATAAATGTGAGCAAGAGCTTCCAAATGCAGGTCTATTGGAATTGGAAGACCCAGAAACTGGCGAGCTTATTTGGATTGACACTGGTTCACGAGAAATCAGAGCTGCATTTGCAAGAGCAGCAGAAGAACGCACAAAGCAGCTGGATAGTAGTTTTAAGCGATTTAAAGCTGATTCAATTACATTTTATACTGACGAGGATCCGATTGATAAGGTGCGCCAATTCTTTAGAAAGCGCACAAAGATGCATCATGGCAGATAATCGCAACAACCAGATTTTTTATAAAAGTAATTAACCTTCAAAAAAGAGGAATATATTATGAATAAAGACCCACAGGTATTACACAATGCAATTTTAAGAGAGATAAATCCTGCTCTTCGTTATGATGGAGCAGAGCCATTTGAAGCATGGCAGAGCAAGGCTCGTGAGCGTTTGATTAAGCTACTTGGTGTAGATAAAATGGTTCCAGCAAAGGATGACCAGTTTACAATCGAATACCAAAATGAGTATGATACTTTTACAGATTATCGTATTACATTCCAGAGCGAAGAAGGCTACCACGTTGTTTGCTCACTTTGGGTTCCAAAAAATAAGCCCGGTAAAATACCTATGGTAATTTGTGTTCAGGGCCATTCAAAGGGTTATCACATCTCTTTGGGTCGTCCAATCTATCCAAATGATGAGAATGCAATTTCAAGAGGCGACAGAGACTTTGCTGTACAAATCATTAAGCAAGGCTATTGCGCTTTGGCAATTGAGCAGAGAGCTTTTGGTGAGTGCGGTGGCACAGAGGAAGGTCCTGCATGCCCACTTCCAACACTGGACGCATTGCTAATTGGCAGAACAATGGCAGGTGAGCGTGTCTTTGATATTTCTCGTGCAATTGATTTAGTAACAAGCCACTTTGATTTTATTGATGAGGAGCTAATTGGTCTTATGGGTAATTCCGGTGGTGGCACAGCAACAATCTATGCATCTGCAGTAGATCAGCGCATTAAGGTTGCAATGCCATCTTGTGCATTGTGCACATATAAGGATTCAATTGGTGCAATGAAGCATTGCACATGCAATTATGTTCCAAACATTGCTCTTGATTTTGATATGGGCGATTTGTGTGGTCTTATTGCTCCTCGTAAACTGGTTGTAGTTTCAGGATTAGAGGATCCAATTTTCCCACACGATGGTGTTGCTGAGTCTGTTGATGTAGCAAAGAAATACTACACAGCAGCAGGAGTGCCAGATTATGTGGATTGGGTAGAGGGTCCTGAGGGACATCGTTTCTATGCAGCTCCTGCATGGCCAGTATTCAATAAGTTTTTTGTAAAATAAACAACAAGGGAAGGTTAAATATGAAAAAATTAGCATTATTTGTTACTGCAGCTGCTCTTTGTGGCAGTGCTGTATTTGCAACTGATATAGCAGATATCTTAAAGACAAAAAAAGAATTACGTTTTAATGCAGATGGTACTTTCAGAGTATTGGTATTGGGCGATGTTCAGTCATCAGCAGTACCATTGCAAGAGTCTGTCCAAGCAAATATCAGAACACTTGTAGATAGAGAAAAGCCAGATTTAGTGCTTTTCCCAGGAGATAACTCTATTCGTATGAATTCAGAGGAAAAGCTTCGCACATATCTCAAGAGCATGGTAGGATATATTGAGCAGAAGCAAATCCCTTGGGCACATGCTTATGGAAATCACGACCATGAAGGTGCTCTTTCTAAGGAAGCACAAGAAGCCGTATATGAAAGCTTTGATTGGTGTGTTACAGAGCGCGGACCAAAGGATATTGCTGGTGTAGGTAACTGTGTGTTGCCAGTATATGGTTCAAAATCAAATAAGCCAGTATTTTGTGTTTGGGGTATTGACTCTGGAACATATATTTCAGGAAACTTCCAGAAGCAGATTGCTCCAAAGGTTTCTCCATTTAAGGGCTCAGGCTCTACAGGATACGATTATATTCGTCCTAACCAGATCGCTTGGTATGTAGATACTTCAAAGAAGCTTGAGCAATATGTTGGAAATAAGGTTCCTGGTTTGATGTTCTTCCACATTGCATTACAAGAGAGCTTTTTTGCTTGGGAAAATCGTGAGGGACTAGAATATACTGGTGAGAAGCGCGAAGGCGTATGTTCTTCAATTGTGAACTCAGGTATGTTTGCTACAGTTCTGGAGCGTGGCGATGTAAAGGCAATTGTTAATGGTCACGACCATATTAACGACTACATGGTTAAGTATGCAGGTGTTATTCTTGCGTTCTGCTCAACACCTTCAACAGCATCCTATCACAAGGTAGATATGCTTGGTGGTCGTGTATTCGTTATCAATGAAAAATCTCCTGCAGAGATTGAAACATATATGTCTTATATCAATAAGCGAACAGACACTGTAGAAAATCTAAAGGAAGTTAAGTCAGATGTTCTAGTGGATTTTGAAGGTGAGCAGCCAAAGATTAACGTAACAAACTTTAATGGTGAAGGCATTGATCCTAATGCAGTTAAACTTTCAACAGTTAATGGTAAAGGCGTTAATGGTTCAAAGGCATTAGCTGTTACTCGCACAACACATAGTGACAGTGCATGGAGAAATAATTTTGAGCTTCATGTTTCACTAGGCGATAAAGCGGGTATGATTGGCAATGCAAAGTATATTAAAGTCTACATGGATTTTACAGGACAAACATCTCAAATTGATTTCCGTAAGGCATGTGTAGGATTCTTTAATAACAGTGCAATGGTTCGCGCATTCCGTACTGACGATAATGATGGTTCTAACAACCTGAAGTTCTATTACAAGGCAGATGGTTCTTCAAATTGGGTTACAAAAACACATGGCGGAGATGGTTGCTTTGGTGTAGAGCAGAGCTCTTCTGTAAAGGGACTAAAGGGTTGGTTTGCATTCCCAATTGAGGATATGCGTTCTGGCTCTACAGCTCCAAAAGCAGGAACACCAGCCTTTGGTATCTATTTCTATTTCTGTTTGTCAAATGGTTCAATGGCAAACAACGAATTCTATATTGATAGCATATCATTTGCAAACGAACTATAATTAAAAATTCTTTCCTGAATTTTGATTGAGCGGTGCGCTTGCGTTTGCATAAAGCGTACCGCTTTAATATTTTGTGTAACATCCAATTAATATAATTAAACAATTTTAAGATAAAAGCATAAAGGATTTATTATGTCAGAAATGAAAGATAAAATGCATACAACTGAGCTATATTTTCCTGAGGATGAGGAAATAATGAATGAGCAGCTCCAATGCCTAAATAAGCTTTACGATTTTAATCAGACTCGTCCTACCGAGCTTGATAAGCGTACAGAAATGCTAAAGGAAATGTGTGCAGAAATAGGGGAGGGTTGCTACATTGAGCCACCTCTACACTCAAATTGGGGTGGAAAACATACACATTTTGGCAGAAATGTATATGCAAATTTTAATCTGACATTGGTAGATGATACACATATTTACATTGGCGATTACACATTGCTTGGTCCAAATGTTGTAATAGCTACAGCAGGACATCCTATATTGCCAGAGCTACGTGAGAAAGCATTCCAATATAATGCACCAGTGCATATAGGCCGCAATTGTTGGTTGGGAGCAGGTGTAATTGTTCTTCCGGGCATAACAATTGGGGATAATTCTGTTATTGGTGCCGGTGCCGTAGTTACAAAGGATATTCCTGCAGGCGTAATAGCTGTGGGTAATCCTTGTCGTGTTTTAAGTAAGATTGATGAGCGTGAGCGTGAAACATATTTCTAGGTTCGCAAGATAGACGTGGAACTGATCGCAAATCTAGATCAATTTG
>JAGCJJ010000033.1 GCA_017648065.1 Kiritimatiellia bacterium
AACGATACCTGATAGCGTAACGAGCATTGGTAGTGATACTTTTGCATATTGCTATAGCCTCACAAGCATAACAATTCCCAATAGCGTAACGAGCATTGGTAGTGGTACTTTTGTATGTTGCTATAGCCTTACAAGCATAACGATACCTGATAGTGTAACGAGCATTGGCTCTTTTGCGTTTGAAGGTTGCAGGTGCCTCACAAGCATTACAATACCAGATAGCGTGACGAGCATTGGAGATTGTGCGTTTCAAGGTTGTGATGGCCTTATGAGCTTCACGATACCTGATAGCGTGACGAGCATTGGTAGTGGTACTTTTGTATGTTGCTATAGCCTCACAAGCATAACTATTCCAAATAGCGTGATGAGCATTGGCGATGATGCGTTTGGTTATTGCTATAACTTAAAATCTGCAATATTTCTTGGAGATGCACCAAGGGATGTTGGAACTCATATCTTTGATGATTGTGCAGATGATTTTGTAATTAAGGTCAAAAAAGGCACTAAGGGATGGAATGGTGATCCAAATTCAACGGAATTACCAGAAACTTGGTATGGTTATCCTATTGCGTATGCAACTGTGGATGATTTATACCCAGTACTTGGTGCTAATGCAACAGCTGAGGATGTAGCAAATGCTTTGTCTGGCTCAGTGGATGAAAACCTTGCTAAAAACATTACAAGCGTTGAGATGTACAATAACTATCGTGAATGGGCTTTGTCTGTGAATGCTCCTACAGGGGAAGAAACTGCTGGTGTAGAAATCGTAATGGATTCTCCAACAGCTTGGATGTCCTTTGCTCTTGACCAGTCAAAGCTAATTGCTAATGAGCCAGTTGAGGGTGATGTTGCTATCGCATCATTAGATACAGTTGCAGCTGATGGCTTATTTGAGTTTACCGTAAATATTGATAAAATTGATGTTGGTGATGGGGCAGTGGAAGAAAATCTGAAAAAACTCTTCAAAATTGAAGGTGCAACATCACTCGGTAATGATGCGAACTTCTCAAGCGAAAATGTTGAAATTGAGCTTGCAGAGCCAGTTAATGGTGATGTCAAATTCAAAATATTACCTAAGGATTCGCCAGATTCCTTCTTTATAAGAGCAAAACTCTTGAAATAAGAGGGGATAACTTTGTGGTTGGGCGTGCATAACAAGTAATTGTTTGCACGCCTAATTGTTTGCGGTGGAGATAATTGCCCCCAGTGTCTCTGCGTTCCACCAGTATCACGTGCACGGATAAATGATAGTCGCTCTCGCTCTAGCCTTCGGCGAAACACGGAGCACACGTAGTGTGGTTTTCTGGAGGAACGGAGACACGGATGGGATTCTGGGCTTTTTGAAACCACGAAAAGCACGAAAACACACGAAAATTTTTTTTGTGTCGCGAGACATTTAGACTTGAGAATACCATTGAAGTGAAATGCCTTTAACTCGCGTCTAGCCGCCACACAATCCTCTGCGTCTCTGCGTCTCTGCGGGAAATAAAATCCAACAACACAACAACATCAGTGACCATTCGTACACATCCGTGTTACCATAACATCAGCGTCAACACACATCTGTGTACGTGCAATTTTTCGTGTCATTTTGTGTATTTCGTGGTTACTAAAAGTTCATCTCATGCATGACATACACGGATTTGTCGCTCTCGCTCAGACCTTCGGCGAAACACGGAGCACACGTAGTGTGATTTTTCTTAGAACGGAGACGCGGAGGCTAGGAGTATGAATATAACAGTTCAAACCTCCTAATCTCCAAAACTCCTAATCTCCCAGTAGCGGAAGCAATATTTAGAAGTTACTTTCGTTGCTTAGAGATTCGGAGGCACGGAGGGATTCTTGGGTAATTGTAATGATTGCTTGCACAATTCTCTGCGCCTCCGCGTCTCCGTGTTAAGCGAAAGCAATAAATGTAACGATTTAAACGCTGACACTCTTGCTTTCGCTACTTGGAGCACACGTAGTGTGGTTTTCTGGAGATTTGGAGATTCGAAGAGGGGATTGGAGGTATTGTTTTAATTACTAATAAATTCTCCCTTGCCTTCGTACTCCGTGTTAAGCGTAAGCAATAAGTTCGAAAAAAAGGGACGCTGCGACGCGGAGAATTTGACCACAAAAACTTTTCGTGCCCTTTCGTGCATTTCGTGGTTGCTAAAAATGTGTCACGTGCACCACATACACGGATTTGTCGCTGTGCGCACACGGATAAGTGTTGGGGTAATTGCGACAACATAAACCGCTCAAATATCTTGAGTGAGCTAGCAGTAGCTATAACCACGTGCTTTTGACTGAGCTATTCATATTCCGTCAAAAAAAGGTGGGCTTTTATTGTTGTTTATTGATATATGTACTAGTTTTTGGTATAATTTAATACAATAATTTTTTAACGAAGGACTTTCAATGATTAAAGCAAACCCAAATTTTAGTAAAATTCAAGCTTCTTATTTGTTCTCAGATATCGCTCAGCGCGTAAAAAAATACATGGAAGCAAATCCTGATGCAAAGTTGATTCGTCTTGGTATTGGCGATGTAACTAAGGCACTTCCAAAGCCATGCGTAGATGCTATGGCAGCAGCTACAGCAGAGATGGGCGTTGATGCAACCTTCCGTGGCTATGGTCCTGACCATGGTTATGCATTCCTACGCGAGGCAATTGCAGAGCATGACTTTAAGGCACGCGGTGCAGATATTGATGCATCAGAAATTTTTGTTTCAGACGGTGCTAAGTGCGATACAGGTAATTTCCAAGAGCTGTTCTCAAATGATATTAAGATTGCTGTACCAGATCCAGTTTACCCAGTATATGTTGATACAAACGTAATGGCAGGTAGAACAGGTGCTTCTGTTGATGGTCGTTATGAGGGTCTTGTTTATCTAAACAGCACAAAGGAAAATAATTTTGTTCCAGCACTTCCAGAAGAGAAGGTTGATTTAATTTACTTGTGCTTCCCAAATAACCCTACAGGTGCAGTTGCCACACGTGAGCAGCTTCAGGCTTGGGTTGATTATGCACACGCAAATAATGCATTGATTCTATTTGATGCAGCTTATGTTGCATTTATCCGTGATGAATCAATCCCTCACTCAATCTATGAGCTTCCTGGAGCTAAAGAGGTAGCAGTTGAATTTCGTAGCTACTCAAAGACAGCAGGCTTTACAGGTACACGTTGCGGTTATAGCGTAGTGCCAAAAGAGTGTCGCGTATTTGATGAGAATGGCAATAAGATTATGCTTCAGCCAATGTGGGCTCGCCGCATGAGCACAAAGTTTAATGGTGTTGCATATCCAGTTCAGCGCGCTGCTGAGGCTGTATATACACCAGAAGGCAAGGCTGCTACAAAGGCTCTTATTGATGGCTATCTTGAGAATGCAAAGATTATCCGTGAGGCTCTTATTGAGAAGGGCTATAAGCCAACAGGTGGCGATAACTCTCCATATATTTGGTTCAACACAGGTAAAGATTCTTGGGAGTTCTTTGATTATCTATTGAATAATGCTCAGATTGTAACTACACCAGGTGCTGGCTTCGGAAAGTGCGGTAATGGTTACATCCGTATCAGTGCATTTAATTCAAAGGAAAATGTGCTTGAGGCAGTTGAGAGATTGAAGAAGGTTCTTTAATCATCCCATTTGGTATTAAACGAATTAAGTTTGTCAAAAACTATTGTGGCAGGGTCCGCTAAAATATAGGACGCAAAATGAAGATAGATGGTAAACAAATTTCTGCTGAAATTCGCAGCGAGGTAGCTGCAGAGGTTGTTAGATTAAAGGCAGCTGGAGTAGAGCCAGGTTTGGCGGTTATTCTTGTTGGTGAAAATCCTGCGTCTGTATCATACGTTACTGCGAAGGAGCGTGCATGCGAAGAGGTAGGTATTCGCTCCTTCCCAATTCGTATGACTGCAGATACAGAGGAAGCCGTTCTTCTTGCAGAAATTGAGCGTCTAAACCAGGATCCTGCCGTACATGGCATTCTAGTTCAGTTGCCTTTGCCAAAGCATATTGATGAGGCTGCTGTTATTCGTGCAATTTCACCAGAAAAGGATGTAGATGGTTTCCACCCAATCAGCCTAGGCAAGATGGTGCTTGGCGAGGATACATTCTTGCCTTGCACACCACACGGTATTGTGCAGCTATTGCGCCGCAGTGGAGTAGAGACATCTGGTAAGCATGTTGTAGTTGTAGGACGTAGCAATATTGTTGGTAAGCCAGTAGCAAATCTTCTTATTCAGAAGGGTGCTGGTGCAAATGCTACAGTTACAATTTGCCATACAGGCACAAAGGATATGGCAAGCTTTACTCGCCAAGCAGATATTTTGATTGTTGCAGCAGGTCGTCCAAATACAGTTACAGCAGATATGGTTAAGCCAGGTGTAGTAGTTATTGATGTTGGTGTAAATCGCATTGAGGATGCAACAAAGAAAAATGGCTTTAGGCTTGTAGGGGATGTTGATTATCCAGCTATTAGTGAAATAGCAGATAAGATTACACCAGTACCAGGTGGTGTAGGCCCAATGACAATTGCTATGCTTATGGCAAATACAGCTAAATCAGCTGCAAACACATTAAAGAAATAAGATTTTTAGGTGATAAAATTATGCGTACAACTATTGCACATACAGGAATTAAGAAGTTACATTACGAGATCCGTGAAATCGTAGATTTTGGTAATGCTTTGGCTAAGGCAGGTCAACCAATTACTTGGGAAAATATTGGTGATCCAGTTGCCGCAGGAGAAACTGTTTCTCCTTGGATTCGTGAAATTGTAATGGATTTGATGAAGGATGACAGAGCATGGGCTTATTGTCCTAGCCGTGGTGTATTGGAAACACGTGAGTATTTGGCTGATGTTGTTTCAAATCGTCCAGGCAGTGTAAAAATTACACCTAATGACATCTTGTTCTTTAATGGTATTGCTGACGCTATTGATAAGATTTACGATTTGATGAAGCCAGAGAATCGTGTTCTTATGCCAGCACCAACATATCCAACACATAGCTATAACGAGGGTAAGC
>JAGCJJ010000034.1 GCA_017648065.1 Kiritimatiellia bacterium
CCACCTAAGTACATCTGTAAATAAGGGAGTTAATTTTGCAGATTATTTGGATGGAAAATTTACTGATATTGCAATTGAGGATGCTCCAAATATTATACGAGTAGCAGATAAATATATTCAGAGAAAGCGTGAGCTGGGAGCAATGGATTTTGATGATTTGCTTGTAAATGCAGTAAAGCTTCTCAAAGAAAAAGCAGATGTATGTGAATATTATCAAAATCGTTTTAAGCATATTCTTGTTGATGAATTTCAGGATACAAATATGCTTCAATCTGAATTTGTAAATATTCTTGCTGAAAAGAATCGTAATGTAACTGTAGTAGGCGATGATTTTCAGTGTATTTATTCTTGGCGCGGCTCTGATTTTAGAAATATTATGGATTTCCCTAATCGCTATAAGGATGCACGCATTGTAAAGCTTGAGCAGAATTATAGAAGTGTTCCGGAAATTTTGAGTTTGGCAAATAATTGCATAAGCCACAATACGGAACAATTTAAGAAGGAGCTACGCCCTACAAAGAAATCTAATAATTTGCGCCCAATAGTTCATCGTGTTGGCAGAGATACAGATCAATCTCAATATATTGTTGAAGTAATTCAATCTTGTTTGGCAGAGGGATATTCTCCAAAGGATATTGCAATTCTATATCGCTCACATTTCCATTCAATTGATATTCAGTTAAATCTTGCCCGCTCACATATTCCATATAATATTACATCAGGAACAGGATTCTTTGATTCTGCACACGCAAAAGATATTTTAGCATTCTATCGCTTGATAGTTGCACCTGCTGACTATCTT
Source organism: Kiritimatiellia bacterium (assembly GCA_017648065.1). GTDB lineage: Bacteria > Verrucomicrobiota > Kiritimatiellia > RFP12 > UBA3636 > RGIG990. The sequence goes on from JAGCJJ010000034.1 coordinate 803, forward strand.
GCATTTACACGTGCATTTGGATTGCTCGCCGGAGTAGGTGAAAATACAATCAGCAAGCTTTGGGATAAATTGGATAATCATTTTAATCCAGGATGTCCAGAAGAACGAGAAACACTTATTAAGCTTGTCCCTGCAAAGGCACGCCCAGCAACAGAAGGAATAATGAACGCATATCGCGAATATTTTATGCAGGAAAAAGGACCTGCTCGCGAGAGTGGTTTTGTTACTAATTTGCTAGATGCTTTCTATTTTGATTTATTAAAGAAGAATTTTAATAATGCAGATGAACGCCGTCAGGATTTGATGGAATTATCACAAGCAATTGATAAAAAAGATACGCTTGCTGATTTTCTTGCTGATGTAGCTATTTTGACAAATTCTGAGTTGGCAGAAGATTCAGAAATTGGTCCAGGTGCTGAAACTGTTTTATTAAGTACAATTCACCAAGCAAAGGGTTTGGAGTGGCCAATCGTTATTGTTCCATGGGTAAGTGAAGATATGTTCCCATCTGCAAAGATTGAGTCTGTAAATATTCCTGAGGAACGCCGCTTGTTTTATGTTGTAGTAACGCGTGCAAAGGAGCGTCTATATCTTTGCTCTCCAAGCTACAAGCAAAGCTATACGGGAGGATTAGAGCCACTAAAGGTTTCATGTTTTATCAATGAATTGGACAAGGATTTGTATGTATGGACAGGTCTTTCAAAGGATGCTGTACTAAAAACAAATTTTGGAAGCTATGGCGGCTGGGCTGGTGGCTACACAGGGAAAAAGACTCAGTATGGTGGCTATGGAAGCTGGAGTAAAAGTAATGGCAAAAAGAGTTGGTGGTAAACTACATAAATAATTTCTATTACCATTCCAATCTTTTATTCTATTAGAAAAGTATATAAACTGTTTGTCATATTTTGGTGTTATACTTGTGTTCATCAGTCAAATTTAAGTTTATTCTGCTAAAATATGCACAAGTTCAAACTTTCTTTGACTTTATTTTTCCAAAATGGTAAAATTTGCCTATATATCGTTTTGCACTTATTGTGCCCAAAATTTTCAACAAAAATCAGCTCAGTAAAAGGTTAATTATGGATCTTAAAGCCGCATATAAAACTATTATGGATGACCACTTTACTCCTCAGATGGAAATCTCTTTCATTGACGGAGATAAACGCCAAACTCTATCCTATGAAAAGGTTTCTTGGGTAATCGATGGCGAGAATAAGGGCTTAAGATATGGTGAAAATCCAGGTCAGGAAGCAGCTGTATATAAACTAGTTAATGGAAATCTTGTTCTTGGCGAGGTTGAAAGCATCCAAGCAGGTAATATTCTTGCTTCTGAGCCAGAGCTTCTTCAGTCTGGTAAGCATCCTGGTAAGACAAATCTAACAGATGCTGATAATGCTTTGAATATTCTTCGTTATCTTACAGATACACCTTGCTCTGTAATTGTAAAGCACAATAATCCTTGCGGTGTAGCAAAGGCAGATTCTTTGGCAGATTCTTTCTCAAAGGCATATCGTGCAGATCGTGTTGCTGCTTTTGGTGGTTGCGTTGCTTTGAATCGTGAATGCGATATTGAAACAGCAAAGCTAATCGCCGAGAATTATATGGAGGTAGTTGTTGCTCCGGAATTTGCTCCAGGCGTAATGGATATCTTTGCAGAAAAGAAGAATCTACGCGTAATGCGTATCAAAAATATGAGCCGCTTGACAGATTTTGTTGCAAAGCGTTTTGTTGATTTTAAATCACTGATTGATGGTGGTCTTGTGGCACAGTGGTCATTTACTCCAGAGGCACGTAAGGCAGAGCAATTCCTTCCTGCAGAGTGCAAGCGTAAGGATGGCACAGTACACCGCATTAAGCGTATGCCAACAGCTCAAGAGTATGATGATTTGGTATTTGGTTGGCTGGTAGAGGCTGGTGTTACAAGTAATTCTGTTCTTTATGTTAAGGATGGTGTAACAGTTGGTATTGGTACTGGTGAACAGGATCGCGTGGGCGTAGCTGAAATTGCTCGTGATAAGGCATATCGTAAGCTTGCTGACCTAATTTGCTTTGATAAGTATCAGGTTCCTTATAATGATTTACAGCTTCGCTTCGGTGATGAGGGATTAAAGTATAAGGCAGAGATTGATGAGGAAACATTAGCACGTAAGGGTGGCTTGCCAGGCTGTGCAATGGTATCTGATGCATTTTTCCCATTCCGTGATGGTGCAGAGGTTGGTATCCGCGAGGGTATCACATCTATTGTTCAGCCAGGTGGTGCAATTCGTGACTGGGATGTTATTGATTGCTGTAATGATGCTGGTGTAGCAATGGTCTTCACAGGTCAGCGCTCATTTAAGCACTAATTATAGCAATAATTCGTTGCATGGCTGCTATAAATATAATCCTGTAGCCATGCAATGGTTTTAACCCAGTGAAGCAATTTGATAAGGGGAAGATCATGAGTAGTATTGAGTTGGCACGTCGCGTTTTTGATATAGAAATTGAAGGCCTTGTAGCAGTAAGAGATTCTGTAGACGAGAATTTTATCAAAGTGATGAATTTGTGTTTGGACGCTCTTTCTAAGGGCGGAAAGCTTGTCATTACTGGTGTTGGTAAAAATCTGCATATTGCAGAAAAAATGACAGCAACACTTGCAAGTACAGGTTCAACAAGTGTACTGCTTAATCCTTCTCAAGCTATACATGGTGATTTAGGAATACTTACTCCAAATGATATTCTGTTTGCACTTAGCTATTCAGGTGAGTCAGATGAAATTATCAACCTGATTCCTGCTGTACGTCGCTTAGGTGTATCTGTTGTGGCCATGACAGGAAATGCAGAAAGCAGCTTGGCAAAAATCAGTCAGGCATTGTTGCTTGCAAAGGTTCCTCGTGAGGCTTGTCCTTTTGGAATGGCTCCAACAGCCAGTACCACAGCAACACTTGCTTTAGGTGATGCTTTAGCAATGGCATTGCTTGATGCTCGTGGCTTCAAGAAAGAGGATTATGCAAAGCTTCATCCTGGCGGTGCAATTGGCAGAGCATTGCTTCTACGCGTGAAGGATATTATGCGCAAGGATGATAAGGTTGCAAAGGTTATAGATTCATCTACAGTTAAAGAGGTAGTTGTTGCTATGACTAAAGCACGAGGCGGTGCTGCTTATGTTGTAGATGCTACAGATAAGTTGGTTGGCATCTATACAGATGGTGATTTTCGTAGAAATGTAGCTGCAGGTAATTGTGATATTCTTAATGCTCGGGTTTCTGAGGTAATGACAAAGTCTCCTACCTGTGTTGCTCCTGAAATGCTTGCTGTAGATGTTCTTCGTATTTTGGAACAGCGTAATATTGACGATTTACCAGTAGTTAATGAGGCTGGTAAGCTAGTTGGTGCAATTGATATTCAGGACCTACCAAAGGTAAAGGTAATGTAAGGAGAAGATGAAGCTTCTCCTGAAATAATGTTGCTTTGTCTAAAAATAAAGGCGATCCTATAAATGAAAAAATTTAATACAATTGATGAGGTTTTAGCAGATCTACGCGCAGGTAAATGCGTATGTGTTGTTGATGATGCTGATCGCGAGAATGAGGGTGATGTAATTTGCGCAGGTGAATTTGCAACCACAGAAAATGTCAATTTTATGGCAACCTATGCAAAGGGTTTAATTTGCATGCCAATGACAAGCGAAATTACAAAGAAGCTTGATCTTGAGCAGATGGTTAGCAATAATACAGATAATCATTCTACAGCATTTACTGTATCTATTGACCATGTAGACACCACAACAGGTATCTCAGCAAAGGAGCGTTCAGATACAGCAATTAAAGCTTGCTCTCAAGCTGCAAAGCCAGAGGATTTTCGCCGTCCAGGTCATATGTTCCCACTTCGCGCTCGCGAAGGTGGTGTGCTATATCGTGCTGGCCATACAGAGGCAACAGTTGATTTAATGAAGCTTGCTGGCTTGTATCCAATTGGTCTTTGCTGTGAAATCATGAAGGACGATGGTAATATGGCTCGTCTTGATGATGTGGAGCAATTTGCAGAGAAGCATAATCTAAAGCTTTGCTCTGTAGCTGATATTATTGCATATCGTTTGGAAAAGGAATCATTTGTTGAGTTTGTTGAGGAGGTAGATATGCCTACTCACTATGGTCATTTCAGGCTTCGCATGTATAAATCTCTAATTGATGGAGCAGAGCATTTAGCTTTATATCAAGGTGATCTTGCAGCAAGTGAGAAGCCACCTTTGGTACGCGTACATAGTGAGTGCTTTACAGGCGATGTTCTTGGCTCTTGCCGTTGTGATTGCGGTCAACAGCTTCAGGCAGCAATGCAGCGCATTTCTGAGGAAGGCTGTGGCGTAGTGCTTTATATGCGCCAAGAGGGTCGTGGCATTGGTCTTGCTAATAAGCTACATGCTTATCGTCTTCAAGAGGCAGGTCTTGATACAGTAGAAGCAAATGTAAAGCTTGGATTTGCTCCGGATTTGCGTGACTATGGTATTGGTGCACAGATTCTTCGCAAGCTTGGTTTGAATAGCATTCGTCTTTTAACAAATAACCCACAAAAGATTAAAGGTCTTGAGGGTTATGGTTTAACAATTACAGAGCGTGTGCCAATTCAATTTGAGCCAAACGAGTTTAATCAATACTATCTTGATGTAAAGAAGACCAAAATGGGTCACATTCTTTAATAATTATTTTTGCCTTAAAAAATCAGAGAAGTGGGCTTAGTCCACATTGGAGGGATTTATGGATATTAAACTATTTGATGAAGCTTTTGCTGCAATTCCAGAGGTATTTAAAAATTCCTCACCAATTTGTGCAATGGTTCTTGGTTCTGGTTGGAATAAGGCTGTAGATCAGCTGGAAATTTTGGCAGAAATTTCATATGCAGATATTCCAAATTATGGTGGAGCAACAGTTATTGGACATTCAGGCAGATTATTGCTTGTTAAGACAAAGTCAGGTCGTAAGGCTTTAGCATTTTGTGGTCGCCGTCATTGGTATGAAGGAGCAGAGTGGGAAGCTGTTGTAATGCCAGTTGAGCTTGCTCGCCGTCTTGGTGTTAGCACAATGCTGATAACAAATGCTGCAGGTGGTATTCGCCAGAGCTTGCGTCCAGGTGATATGGTAGCAATTCGCGATCATTTACGACTGACAGATATCAGTCCATTGCGTGGTGCACATAATCCGCATTTTGGTCCACGCTTCCCAGATCAGTCTGCAGTATATAATCAAGAGCTTATTCAAAAGCTAAAGAATGTAGCACTTGAGGGTGGCACAATTCTTACAGATGGTGTTTATGCATTCTCAAGTGGTCCGGCATTTGAGACACCTGCTGAGATTCGTGCTTATGGCATCCTTGGTGCCGATTTAGTTGGTATGTCAACAGTACCAGAGGCAATGTATGCAAGCTCAATTGGTATGCGTGTAGCCGCAGTAAGTTTTGTAAGTAATATGGCTGCTGGTATTTCTCCAAATACAACCTTGTCTGGTGACGAAGTGATTGAATGTGCAAACCAAAATTCTGAAGCAATGGCAAAGCTTGTCGTTGGCTTTGTAGAGGCTCTGTAAACTCGCCTTCTGAATTGCATAACAGGGTCTTGATATTTATAATTTACACATTATTTGAATAAAGATAATTTATGGACGTAAAAAAGAAAACCTCATTTACCTTCAAGTTGACCACTCAACAGCAAGAGGATTTATTCAATATTCTTTCCTCTGGTAATTATCAACCACGTGAGGTGCCATATACAAAAATTGCAGTTTCAAGTCAGCTATGGAATTGTAATATTAACCTTTATACATCAGGTAAATGTTTAATACAGGGCTCTGGTGCTGAGGAATTTGTTATAAACATTATGGAGCCATCAATCCTCAAGCAGATCGTTGTAGGCTATGAGGATGAGCTTATTCCGGAACAAGTATCAGCAGAGCAGCTTTCACCACACATCGGTATTGACGAGAGTGGTAAAGGCGATTTCTTTGGTCCTCTCGTAGTAGCTGCGGCATATACAAACGAAGATTTGTATAAGCGACTTCGCGATATCGGCGTAAAGGACAGTAAAGCAATTACAAGCGATAAGCAAGCAATTGCGATTGCTGAGCAGATTAAAAAGATATTAGGTCCAACCCGTTATTCAATCGTCCGTATTGGCAATGGAGCATATAATCGACTTTATGCTAAATACAAGAGTGTTAACACCATACTTGCGTGGGGTCATGCTCGTGCCATAGAAAATTTGCTTACCAATATGCCATTTTGTAAGGTTGCTATTGCAGACCAATTTGGTAATACAGAGGAAATCATTAAGCGTGCTTTAATGCAAAAAGGTAAATCAATTGAGTTAAAGCAGCGCCATAAGGCAGAGGCAGATATTGCTGTAGCAGCTGCATCAATTCTGGCTCGCGAGGCATTCTTAACAAGCCTGAAGCAGCTAGAAGAAAAGTATGCAAACAAATTCCCAAAAGGTGCTTCTCCTCAAGTACAAGAGGCAGCTGTTGCATTATCAGAAGCACATGGGATAAATGCATTTATTGACACATCTAAATGTCATTTTAAGACATTGGATGAGGTGTTGAAGAAGGTAGGACATACACGCGAAGAATTGCCAGAGGAGGGTCGCGTGAAATCAAAGGAATATACAGGAAGACCTGCATCTTCAGCAAAGAATTGATTAACAAATAAGTAATTTAAAGGTAATAAATAATGTTTGAAGGTTTATTAAAATCAGCCATTGGGGGGCTTGGTTTAGTAGGTGCATTTATTTTTGTATTGTGGGTGTATTTTATTAACTTTACACCTGCTGGAAAGAGATTTTTCTTCAACAAATACCTATTGCTAATGCGTCAAGGAGCAACGACACTTGTCGGATATATCATGGGATTATCACGATATATTGGATACAAGACAGGCTCAATTCTTGGCATTATTTTGGTTTTAATTATAAATACGATTCTCACAAAAGGGTTAAAATTCAAGCCGCTAGTGCCATTTTATCCTGAAGGAGCTGCAGGTGAAAGCTTTTTAATAATGCTTTTGGCAAGCACATTTGGAGTGATACTTTTGTGGGGACAATATTCCCTGCTTGCATGTTTTTTATCGTTCCGAATAAAGCTAAAGAGTGAGGCTGTAGAGGCATTAGAGTGTATTACATTTCCGCTCTCAAAATTCTCATCTGTTTGGGCAAAAATAGCAGTAAGTTGTGCCGTAATTATTATAGCATTATGTGGTTTATTTTTGCTTAATGGTATACCTGAAAATCTTGCCACAATGCCAATAAATATTTTGATGGCTTTTCTTGTGTCAATAATTGATATATTATTGATAATTAAGAATTTAATAGTTGTGTTGATTATATTGTCATTCGTTGCAATATTCACAAAACGTTTGGATTATATTGCCATAACAAACGAATTGATTTCTGTTTTAAGTTTTTCAGTTTTTCCAGTAAAATTGCGTCTATTGATGTTTGATTTTTCTCCAATCATAGCGCTCTGGATTTGTGGCATAGTCCATAGCATATTACTTGGCATACTTATCCATTAAAATGCCAAAATAATCCCTAAAAGTGCGAAGGGAAGGTACAGGATTACAGAATTGCGCAGGATTGCAGGATTTTTAGGTGCTACGTGAGTGTGGTGGCTAGGAGCTGTGTGCGCGTGATGTGCGTGATTCAAAACACTAGCGCTTGTTGTTGGTTTACTCATTGCTTTATCTGTTGAAGCAATTAACCAACTGCCAATCGCTAGTGTGTGTGAGCACCAAGATGATTTCTCAGGATTAACGTGTATCGGCTAACGCTTATCTCCAGGGTGCAGTACGTCCTCGCGCTGCACACAATATAATCCCTAAAAGTGCGAGTCAAAAGAACGCAGAGGGCGCAAAGCTTATGTGGTGCCTCGTGTGGTGGTGTTCGCTGATACGCCAGCGCTTGTTGTCGCCTTACGCATTGCTCAACATATCGTTGTAATAAGGCGACTTCCAAGCGTTGGCGTGTACGGTCACAAGCTTTTAGAGCATAGGAGCATGCGTGAGGATGATGCACCAAAACGGAAGTTGAATTTCAAAATTTGGCTTATGCTCTTAATTATAATTGAGTTATGCAAATACGCTCCTTTTGCATAGAGTGAAAGAGAAAATTAACTTGATGTATTTATACACGTAGTTTCTCGTAATCTAGCAAGTCTGTAGTTTTACATGTAGATTTGACCTTAAAATTGAGTTGATTTTGTCAAAAAAACACAAGAAAATAACTAATAAAAAATTGGGTTTCTTATATTATATAGTATAGTTTCATATTGCCTTAGGTTAAGGATTTATGGTATTATTCTAAATGTTATCCTTTAGGGATGGTGTATCCACTTTTAAAAAAGGTTGTTTTCTATGAATATTTACAAAAAAACTTTACAAATTTTTGCAGCAATTTCTATTATTGCATTGGCAAGCATTAACCTACATGCTGCTACTGTAATTATCACTCAAGATAATTTGAGCGGAAATTTAAATCCAGATTTAGCTGTTTGGCAATCAAAGTTTACTGATGATAATTATAAATCAATTCCAACTCTTTCTGGTAATTGGGGTTGTACATTTGCTCGTATGAAATATAATGCAATTTATATAACGAGTAATTCAGAGATAATGCTACCAGCGGAAGTGCCTGTTGGTTCTATTTGGATTTTAGCTCGTATAAATGCAGAATCTGAAGAATTTTATCAAACCTTGAAATTAGAATTGGGAAAAAGAAGCGGTCGCTTTATGGTATATGGCGATCAAATGCTAAATGCTTATCCTCAGTTTACAAATACTGTTGCAGGAACAGCTATTATGTCTAGTGCAAGTCATGTAGCAAATGTTTACCATGATAATGGCAATAGATATCAACTTGTTAGATTTGATTTAAATCTACCAGAAAATTTTGCTTTTCGTATTGTAGCTCCAGATTCTACTCCAACAAGTGAACTAGAAATAACTCAAATTGTTGTAGGTCCACCTGTAGCAGAGGTATCAATTAAAAAAGAAGATTTGGAATATCATCCAGGTTATCCTTCTGTTCTTGATCCAACAGAATTTGCAATAGTTGCAGAACCTGCTTTTACAAATTCAAATATGGCAGCTGCAAATATTGTGCCAAAAATTTATTGGAGAGAAAATAGTGGTGCTTGGCATAATAAAGAATTAAAGCGTCGTGGTAGATTTGGTTATAATTACACAAATAGTCTTGAAAATCTACCAGCAGGTAATGTAGAGTATTTCTATCGTGTAGATTTTGATACACCAACAAATTTCCTTTATAAAATTAATGAGCCTAATAAGATTTCTAACTTAGAAGATTATCAAGATTGGATAAATGCATCACCTCTTGTTGGTACTAATATGACAATCTCTTCTGTCAAGTCTCCTGCATATTATCCTTATGCAACAGATATGCAGCTCTATGATATGACAACAAATGCACCTTCATATTATGAGTATCTTGGCTTTGATGTTCGCCGCTTCCGTTCTAAGTTTAATACTGTTTCTCTTGGCATACAAACAAATGCAACAGCTCTGCCTTCCAACCTTGCTTCTAAGTACAGCATGGAGCTTGTTAGCGACTATACTTGGGAAACAGTTATGCATTCCACAAATGCATATGATGTTGGAATTTTTGTTAACCAAACACAAGAATATTTAGGTGCTTCATCAACTGAATTTGGAGAAAATAAAGAGCTTGGACAGCTTGGTGCTGCCGGTAAAAAACCTCCTATGTTCGGTAATGTTGGTACAACAAGTACTAATGGAATACCACTAATTACTGACTATAATGGTTACATAATGTTCCGTTTGTGTACAACAAATAATCAGTATCAAATTCGCCGTGCAGAATGGCAGAATTTTAATGAGTGGGCTGCAGACGATACATACTTTGATGCAACAAAAGGCTTAATTGGAATTAAGGAATATATTTCAAATCTTGATGGTTGGGATATAGAAAAATACGAGTCTAATGCAATGCCAGTATTTGAAGAAGGTAATTTTGCTGTAACAAATTCTGGTGAGTATGTTGAGGAACAAGGCTTGCGTTTCCTCTATACAGAAAGTGCAGTTGAGCGTGTGAAAGATCCTCGTGCTCCAAGTGATGCTGTTCGTTCTAATGCGTATTTAAAGGTTTCAACATATCCAATTGGTATTGTTGAAAGTACATCTACAGTTAATCCAATTGGTGCAGATACTCTTCGCTATCGTACACGTGTTGGCTTTAATGGCGGAAATCCTGCTTATTATCAAAATGGAAATACATTTGAAAATTATCAAGTTAAAGCAACTTTCACTGCTTCAGATATGACAGATGGAACTCCGTATTACTCTGTCATTGTTTATCGAAAGAATGATGATAATTATTTTGAGTATCGCGTAACATATATGACTCGAAACAATAATGGTAGTCTTCAAAATATGTTGAGAGGCGAATTGTGGCAATGTAAGAATGGTGTAATGACAAGAATAGATAGTGCACAAGATAATGATACAAGCTATTCCTATACTGGTTCTGGTATAACTTGTGAAGTTATCGTAAAGGCAGAAACGAAGTCTGGTAAAGTGAAAATCTATGCAAGGCATAGACTTTTGAATAACACATCACAAGTACTTAACCGTGAACGCACATATAGCGATTGTACCGTAGCTGCAGGTGTTGGCCTTGGTGGTACTTTTGGTGTAGACTGCTCTGATGTCGCTGCAAATGTCTCATTTGAAATAACAGATGTTACAACAGATGCACCAAATAAAAATACACTAGAGGCTGCAATTAAAGGAAATGTTATAGCAGATTGGTATCTTGGTGGTATTATGCCATCATCTGGCAATAAATCACGTTGGTCTATTACGACAGGAGAAAAAAGTTGTTCTTTAAAGCGTAATATTCCTTCTGCTCCATACAAAATTCAAGTTTTTAGAAATGGCCTCGGTGAAGAGCATATTGCTATTGAAGGACAACAGAGAAAATGGGTTGATCTTGCAACAGCAACAATTGATACTCTTTCATACAAAAATGTAGAATTTCCATTGCATTTCTGGGACAACACATTCTTCCGCATTGTTTCAATGTGTGAAACAGTAGGAGATGGAGACGATGTTAATGATGCATATATTGCAGTTGATGATATGTCTCTATATGGTTGGCGTGGTATGTCTGGTGTTGATCGAGAAGAAGCAGATGCTCATGTTTGGAATTATAGATTTGGTATGAAGTCTCAGTATATGAGCTTCCCAAATGTTGTATATGAGTTTGCAGTCAGCCGTGCAAATCCTGATTCTGAGCAATGTTTAATTTCTCCACTAATCGATAGTGTTGGTGATATTTCATTTACATATCGTGTTACAGGTGGTCCAATTCAATATCGTGTTCAATATACAACTGATACTGGCGATATACCTTCTTGGACAACAGTTAAAGAGGTTACTGTTTCTCCAACAGATGGTGTAAAGGGAGCCAGCTATTCATTCTTACAAGCAATGCCTGGCCGTGCTCGTATTTTGATTGTCCCAACAGAATATGATGCTGATGGAAAATATGTTGGAGGCAGCCATCCTGATGCTGTAATTTGGATTGATGACGTTATTCTCCGCAATTATCCAATTGAAGGAGTAACAAGTTATTGGTCTGGCTATAATGTTCTTGTTTCTCCTCTGACTGATGCAAAGAAGTTTGATATCGGAGAAACAACAAAGAAATCAACAGTACTTAATAACTCAGTTACAGAAAATACTGTTAATGGTAAACCATTGCCAGACGATAATCCTAATATTGAGTCTCCTGTAAATGTTGCAGGTGTTGGTGAAATCTGTTTCTGGTATCGTCATTATGAAGATAATCCATCTCTTCCTGGTAAAATTTCAATCCAGGTTGCTCCTGAAGAAGTTAATGAAGAGACAGGTCTTCGTGAATGGAAAACAATCAGAGTCTCTGATTTGAATACTTCCGCAAGTAATTACGATGAACAGGTAGCAATGCTTAATGGTTTGAGCAATATTACTACAAACAAGTGGACTTATTTCAAGGTTGAAATTTATGATACAGTAAATAAGGTTTTCCGCATTGTTTCAGAATTAGATAATTGTGGCAGAGTGATGATTGATAATATTCTTATCACAGAGCCAGTTCGCTCATCTGTGGAAGTTGGTGAGGTAATCTTTGTTCCAAATGATATTCCTCTTTACACAGATAAGGTTGGTATCAATGTTCGCCTTTCAAATTATCAAATGGATCCAACAGATATTCAAGTTAAGGTTTCATATTATGCTTCCACAAATAAGTGGGGTGTTGCAAATTGGAATAATAATTCAACACCAAATGTTGTTCATACATGGTTAAAGCAGGATTCTGAAGATCCAACACTTTATGTAATGGATGAAGTTTACTATATTCCAAAACAAAATATTGATGCTGTTGTTCAGTATGAAATTTCAATTTACTATAATGGTATTTTTGCTTCGCCTATTTATTACCATAAGTTCTTTGAAAATCCAGCATGGTATTATCCAATTGACTTAAATGCTCAATATGGTAATGCTGAGGATATTACTTCTACTTCTCCATACTTCTTTGTATTCTCTTGCACAACAAATGCAGTACGAATCAATGAATTCCTTCCTTTGGGTGATTGGGATGAAGTGCCAAATCAATTTGTTGAGTTGATAGGCCCTAAGCACACACCAATTGGTAATTGGACACTTGATTTCTGGGGTTATAATTTTGATGGCGATAGAATTACTAAAGACCCAGAATATAGAAAAGTATTCCCTGCTTCTGCAACAATTGGCGGAACACCTAAACTTGCAAGTGGTGAAGTAGATAAGGGTTGGGGCTTCTATCTTCTTGGTAACAGTGCTGTCACAAGTAAGAATTTGTGGTTATTCCCAGATGAGAGTGAAGCAAGTGGTGACTCAGAAGACATCTTTATTGATGGTGCTTATTCAAAAGAATATGGTGCAATGGCTCTAAAGCGTAGCATGGGTGCTTATGCAGATGCTATCATTTGGGGTGGTGGTGCTGCAAAGAAAGGTACAAGCTATAATCGTAGCGTTGTTCAAGGCTTCGTTGATGAAGGCTTCAAGGTTGTTTTAGCATCAGCTGCAGCTGGTCAAATTATTGCTAATACAGCGAAGTCTCCAACAGAGCTTTATTGGACAACCTATAATTCTAATTTCAAGACATATGGTACTTACAATTACTATTCACAGAATATTGCAATCCCTTATGTAACTTCTTCTGCTGAGCCAACAACTCCTCCAGAGATTGGTGTCGCAATCGTTGATATGATTATGAATAACGATACAAATAAGATTGAGCTTATCTTTAAGCTTTGGTCAACAAATGGTATCGCAGTTGATTCATCTGATTTTACTTGGTATGTTGAAAGTGCAACAACTCTTGATTTTGCAGAGCCAACACGCCAGCAAATTACAGGTGAAAATATTACAGCTGGAGCAGATGGTTCAGAGTCTGCATATTCTGTAGTAATTGATATGTCTGATTCTGATTCAGCACGTTTCTTCAAGATTATCGCAGTTCCAACTCTATAAAGCTTTATAAAGGATAGGAAGCTGAATAAAGAGCTAAGAAAATTGTTCTAAAAGATATGAATAAGCTTGAAGAATGGGAGGAGCGATTATATACGCTCCTCCGTGAAATAGATGGTGCGCTGGAGGATAAATATGGAAAACTTTATCCTCTGCACCCTGCAAGACCTCAGCGTGGCGAAACAGCAAATCCTCAATATGATGGGCTGTTTCGCATTACTGCATCATATTCTGCAGGATATGGCTCAAAGCTTGGTCCTGGTTATATTTTTCGCGTAGAGCTTGTAACCTTTGAAATGGTGCCAGATACTATTCGACAGACTATTGAGGCAGAAGCAATTCAAATGGCAGAGGATGGCTTAAAAAGAATTTTTCCAGAGCGTGAATTATCAATTGCACGTGATGGAAATGTAATAAAAATTTATGGTGATTTATCTCTTTAAAAATAAACAAACAAATTAGGAAATATATAAAATGAATATCTTAGTAACAGGTGGTGCCGGCTATATTGGAAGCCACACATGCGTAGAAGCAATCAAGGCAGGCTATACAGTAACAGTATTTGATAATCTTTCAAATAGCTCAGAGGAATCTCTGAACAGAGTAGAGAAAATTACAGGTGTTCGCCCAAGATTTGTTAAGGGTGATATTTGTGACAGAGCAGCAATGGCAGCTGTATTTGATTCAGAGAAATATGATGCAGTAATTCATTTTGCAGGACTAAAGGCAGTTGGTGAATCTGTTGCTAAGCCATGGGAATATTATGACAATAATATCACAGGTACATTGGTTTTGCTTGATGAAATGCGTAAGCATAATGTATTCAATATGGTGTTCAGTTCTTCTGCAACTGTTTATGGTAATCCTGAGACAGTGCCACTGACAGAGGATTGCCCTCTGTCTGCTGTCAGCCCTTATGGACAAACAAAGCTTTGGCTTGAAGATATGATGCGCGCAATGTCTGCTGCAGACCCTCGCTGGCATACAATTCTTCTTCGTTACTTTAACCCAGTTGGTGCTCATCCAAGTGGTTTGATTGGTGAGGATCCTTCAGGTATTCCAAATAATCTTATGCCATATATTACTCAGGTTGCTGTAGGTCGCCTAAAGGAGCTAAGCGTTTTCGGTAATGATTATCCAACACGTGATGGCACTTGTATTCGCGATTATATTCATGTTTGCGATTTGGCAGAAGGTCATATTGCTGCATTGAAAAAAGTAGATGAGTTACAGGGTTGCACACCAATAAACCTAGGTTCAGGTAATGGTTATTCTGTGCTAGAACTTGTTCATGCTTTTGAGAAAGCAATTGGCCGCCCACTTCCACATAAAATTGCTCCACGCCGCCCAGGTGATGCAGAGCAATGCTATGCAGATGCATCACGTGCATTTGAGCTGCTAGGTTGGAAGACTAAGCGTGGTGTTGATGAGCTTTGCGCAGATGCATGGCGCTGGCAGTCTATGAACCCAAATGGCTACAAAAAATAATTTATTGGAATTTTTTTATTAAGGAGTTTTTATGAAAAAGCATTCATTACGTTATCGTCAAGTACATCTTGATTTTCACACCTCAGGTGTAATTGAAAATATTGGTAAGCAATTTAGCAAGGAGCAGTTTCAGGCTATGCTCAAGAAGGGGCATGTAGATTCTGTAACAGTATTTTCTAAGTGCCATCATGGTCTAAGCTACCACCCAACAAAGGTTGGTTCTATGCATCCGCATCTAGATTTTGATTTGCTTGATGAACAAATCAAGGCTTGTCGCGAGATTGATGTTAAGTGCCCAATTTATCTTTCTGCTGGTGTTGACCAATATGCAACCTATGAGCATCCTGAGTGGCGTGTTATAATAAAGAATGGTAAATGTTGTGGCTGGGTAAATGGAAGTGAAAATTCTGCAGTGACAGCAGGCTATCATGTAATGTGCTTCAATTCTCCATATCTTGATTATCTTTGTGCACAAATTCGCGAGGTTGTTGAGAAGTATCCAGATGCAGATGGAATTTTCTTGGATATTGTTGGTATTCAGCAATGCTATTGCCCACATTGTATTAAATCAATGCGCGCACTTGGCCTTGATCCAGAGAAGGATGAGGATGTGCTCAAGCATTCACATATCGTTCTTGAAAAATATTTGAAAGCAACCTGTGAAGCTGCAAAGGTAACAAACCCAGATATGCCAATTTTCCACAATGGCGGAAATATTGTTCCTGGCGGCAGACATATCTTGAAGTATTTCTCTCACTTAGAAATTGAATCTCTTCCTACTGGTGGCTGGGGCTATGATCATTTCCCTCTGTCTGCAAAATATGTTGAGCAGTTAGGTTTTGATTATCTTGGTATGACAGGAAAATTTAATACATCATGGGGCGAGTTCGGTGGCTTTAAACATCCTAATGCTTTACGCTATGAGTGCGCAGCTATGATTGCAAATGGTGCTCGTTGCTCAATTGGTGATCAAGGACATCCTGAGTTAGCTCTTGATGAAACAACTTACTCTATTATCGGAGCAGCATACGAAGAGGTTGAGAAAAAAGAGCCATGGTGTGTTGGCACAAAGAATGTCGCAGATGTTGGTTTGCTTTTAGTAGAATCTCAAAATTATGGTATTACTGATAAAAATAAGCTTATTCCTGTCCGTCATACAGATATAGGTGCTTCTCGTGTGCTTCTTGAAGAGCATATTTTATTTGATGCTCTTGATATGGAATCAGATTTTAACAAATATAAGCTTTTAGTTATCCCAGAGCTAATTTACATAACTCCTGAACTAAAGGAACGCCTTGATAGCTACGTTGCTAACGGAGGAAAGCTTCTATTTGCTGGAAAATCTGCCTTTGATAAGGAAGGCAAAACTCTGATGTTTGATATTGGTGCAGAGTATGAGGGTGAGTCAGAATATCCTATAGATTTTGTATTGCCAAAGGAAGAGTATCGTGCAGAATTTCAAACTACTCCTTATGTAATGTACACACGCCCTCAGCGCATCCGTGTTACAACAGGTGAAAGCCTAGGTGATATTTACGACCCATATTTCAATCGTAGCTTTAATCACTTTAGCTCCCATCAGCACACACCAAATCTTCCAACACCTTCTGGCTATGCTTGTGGTGTAATGAAGGGAAATATTGCTTATCTTGCACATAAGAGCTTTATTCAATACTATGTCCATGGCTGGGTAGTATATAGAAAGTTTATTGGTAATGTGATTAAGAAGCTTTTAGGTAATTCAACTGTTGAATTTACAAATCTTCCTTCCTCTGCACGCTTTTCATATCGTTCACAGCCTGCAGAAAATCGTAATGTACTTCACCTTCTGTATGCAGAAAAATCTTTGCGCGGAAATTGGGCATTTAATGGAGATTGCTCTGGTGGGCAGACTGCACCTCGCGAGGTAATTGAGGATATTTCTCCTATATATAATATAGGTGTACGTATCAAGGCAGATAATGTGAAGAGTGTTCGCCTTGCTCTATCAGGTGAAGAGCTTGCATTTACTTCAAAGGATGGATGGATTGATTTCACTGTTCCTAAAGTAGATTGCCACGAAATGGTAGAAATAAATTTCTAGTATAATTATTTCCTTTTTTATGCAAAGGGTTTATATGAAAACAAAATTAATTGCTGCATTGTTGACAACAGCTACCGCACTTCTCGCTGTAGAAATTGATATTCCTGCTTATGAATCAGAGCTTGATAAGCTTGTTGAAAAAAGAAAAGCAGAAAATTCTCAGCTTGTTGTTGAGCGTGGCATTTGTATAAACTTAGAGAAAAAGGAAATAATACTGGATGCTATCACGACAGAAATTAAGGAGGGAGGAATAAGCGAGTTTGCTGTTATTTCCTTTAACAGTGGTCATGATTATGAAGCACTGTTTAAAGCGTATGCAACACCAACTCGTATTTGCAAAGCCATTGAGTCGCTCGGAACAAAGCGTGGCCGCCCAGTGGATTATTCCTCTCTTACTTTTTGGTCTAAAGGAGAGCATTATTCTGTCTCTGTAAAGTATAATGGAGTAGAGCGCCCAATCTCTGATTATATTTATGATGTTAATCAGAAAAAGATAATGGATTCAATTACATTTGTTTATCTTGGCAGTAAATGGAATAAATCTGCTGATGGTGAGGAAACCTTTGCCGGAGATTCAGAGGGTCCTGGTTCAATTGTTTCTATGTATAATGAGCCTTTGTCTGTTTTTGATATTCCAAAAAATGCTCCACAGGGACAGGTCTACGAAAAGTCTCTTGTAAGTAAAAATGTTATAAGCAATGAGGCAGAACGCGTAGAAATTATTCTTCGCCCAGAGGCTCGCCCAGTCTCTGCACCAAATCGTAATGTAGATGTTGTTACAACACTTACACAAGATGGTATTTCTATAGATTCTGCTGAGGCAATCAAACCAATTGATTTTGTTAAGTATCTTAATGATAAATTAACGCTTAAGCAAGATGTTTATGCACAACTGGCTTTTGCAGAAAATGTTTCATTAACTGATATTGCGGCATTTGCTGTTTTAATTGATTCTTTAGAACAAAAAGAATTGATAAAGGTAGAAGCGCCTAAAAACAATATTTATTATAAAGCATTTCTTCCTCAAGAAGCTTGGTTGAAACGCTCTGATAGACTTGCTCAGCCACTTGAATTACATATCTCAAAAGTAGAAAACCAGATTTCAAAAAAGCTTATTGCAATTAAAGAAGTTTGGCCAGATGCTTCTCAAAGTATAAACCCAACACTTGAGCCAAAAGAATATGAAATAAATCAAGTTACAAATGTTGCAGAGCTTGGAGTTCAAGCAGAATCATGGAAACGAGATATGTCTCTTGAGGATTCTGTATTTAAAAATTATATTGCTTCAGGGAAAGCTCCATTACTTGTTTTTGCACCAACTAATTTAACATTTATGGAGCTTCAAGCAGAATTAAAACCACTGCAAAAAACACATAGTAATATTTTTATTTTTATTGGAAAACAAATTATAGAATAATAGAAAGTGTAATATTATGAAAAAAATAATTGTATTTTTTGTTGCAATTTTTGCATTAGTATTTAATGGAAAAGCAGAGCTTGTTGAATATTGTGCTATTCGTGTAAAAAGCATAAATGAAGTCAGCAATGTTGCTACTGCTATAGGTACAGATTTACAGCTTGGTATTGTGGCATACAGTGTGCCAATGCTTTTAGCCCAAGCAATATCAGAAAACTTCATAACTCCTGCTTTGGATAAACCTCTGACAGGATATGTTTATGTAGATGAAGAAAAGGAAATTACAGATTCTGAAGAATTTGAACCTGATGCTTTTGTTGTTTGTATCCCTTATGTATCAGCTAAGGAAGAGGTAATTTCTAAACTTAATGTTGAACTTATCAATGAAGAAAAGCAACTTTATTCTAATGCAGAAGATTATTTTGTTGTACTAAAGGATGGATATGCAATCTTCAGTAATAAACAGAAATTATGTGAGAACATTGCTGCATCAAACGGATATGATTTTAAGACTTCACTAAAGGCAGATTTGATTACCATTTCTCAACGCAGTGATTCTATCGGTGAAATTTCTTTTAGCCCAGAAGAAATTGAAGAGATGGGGTTTGAAGGTGCTCCAAAATCATTGAAGAAGGTTTTTGTTTCCGTAATGAAGACTGTTTTTGATGTAATAAACACATATAAAACATCAGAAGTTGGTTTAACATATAAAAAGGATTTGGGACTGATTTTAGAATCAAGCAAAAGCATTGATAAAACAACAGAGTATGGCAAACTAATAGATTCTCATTCTTCATTTGTTTCTATTGATGAAGCTGTAAAAATCAAGTCAAACAGTTTGCTTTCTGGTATAATTAAAGAAAATAAATTTGAGAAGCGCATACTTAATCAATTAATTTCTGCATTGGCAATGACTCAGTCAGAATTTGATGAGATTTATACTGAATTATTAAAGGAAGAAGAAATTACTAATCTTTTCTCTTTCCTTAAAGAAGAAGGTATGAATGTCAAATTGTATGAAGGTATTAAGAAATTTGCAAATGATACCTACGCCGTTAGTGAGGCTATGGAAGAGGTCTGTTTTGATATTGATATAACAGAAAATAATAATTTAATATCCGTAGAAAAAACAACATATAAGAATGGCTTTGATATTTCTCATTATGAAAAAGCATCATATAAGGGAATTCTTGATATATATAATTATGTATTAGAGAAAGCCGATTATAAGCCAGCATCTCCTTTGGTTACGCTTATAAATCCATTAGCAGTTAATTTCAATTTAAAAGCAGCATTGAATGAGGTTAAAAAGAATTCTTCTGAAAGCGAAATTGAAGAGATGGATGAATGTCTTGCAGTTGCTAAGTCTGTTAATATTACTATCCCAGACAGCTATACAATGCAAACTTTTATTGAGGGCAAAGAAACTTATTCATATATTGCTCCTGAATCAATGGATGTTGCTCAATTAAAGAATAAATTTGAAGAAGCAAAATCAAATGAATTTATTCGTTCCGCAATGACAAATATTTCTGACAATAAACCTTATGCTGTATTGCAGATTTCTCCTGCTGGTTTATTTAATAAGTTTTATAATATAGCAGCAACTTTAATGGGAGGAGAAGATGTTCTAAAAGAGGCAGGACTTATCCCTAGCAAGCAATCTGATGCCATTGTTTTTGTAAATGGATTTGCAAATAATGATAGTATTTATGAGAGTGTTGTAATTGGTAAGGATACATTACTTTTAATTGCAAATCTTGCTACATTTGCTATAAATGAAGTCAACATGGATGAGTGTGAATATATAGAAGAAGATGAAATCATTCCACCAGACGATGATTCATCAATTGAGGTTGAATAAAATATTCTTTCTTAATTTACAGAACGATTATTAAAACATAGAGCCAGATTATAAATGATACGCATTACGGTTAAAGATCTCGCAGTTGTAGAATATGCTGAGATAGAATTTAATAAAGGATTAAATACAGTTACAGGTGAAACAGGTGCCGGTAAGTCAGTGCTTATTGGAGCAATTGATTTGCTAACAGGCGGACGTACTGATAAAAGTGCCATTCGTCATGGAGCATCACAAGCAATTGTAACTGCTGAAATTGAACTTACTCAAGAATTAGAAAAAACAATTATGCCAATTCTTGAGGAAGCAGATATTGCTCCTTGTGAGGATTCTCTTTTATTGTTAAAGCGTACAATTTCTGCTACAGGAACTGGTCGTTGCTCTATAAATAGCTGTCCGGCCACAGCAGGTCTTCTTGCGAAACTTGGTGTGCATTTGGTAGATATGCATGGACCACATGATAATCAATCGCTATTAAATCAATCATTCCAATTAGATGCAATTGATTCTTATGGACATTGCCAACAAGAGCGTGCAGAATTTAACTCACTTTGGGAGCAGCGCCGCATAAAGCTTGCTGAGCGTGAGGAGTTATTTGGCTCAGCAGAAGCAACAGAGCGTGAGCTTGATATTTTAAAATATCAGGTAGAGGAAATTGCAGCAGCAAAGCTTTCTGAAGATGATGGTGAAACACTTTTAGCAGAATATACAGAAGCAGCAAATGCGGCTCGTATTATTGAGCTTGCAAATGGTGCAATGGCTGCGTTGACAGATGATCAAATGGCTGCAACAAATTCTGTAGCAGCAGCTATTCGCCTGATTGATGAAATGGATTCGCTTGGCTCAACAAGTGCAGCGGATTGGAAGAATGATGCAAAATCAATTTCAATTCAAATTTCTGAACTGGCAAAAAGTATTGCAGATGTTGTTTCTCGTTTAGATATTTCACCAGATAGAATTCAGTGGCTAGAGGATCGTGTTAATCTCGTTGAACGCTTAAAATCAAAATATGGTAAATCATTAGAAGCTGTTCTTGAATTTTATGAGAAGGGTAGCGCTCGTCTTGCTGAGCTATCATCACGTGGTGAGCGTGCTGAAAAAATAGATGCAGAGATTGAAGCACTTACTTCTAAATTAAATGATGCAGGTGCAAAGCTTCATCAGAAGCGAGAGGCTGCGGCAGCACAATTAGCTAAAGCTGTTTCAAAAGAATTAGCAGATTTAGGTATTGCGCAAGCTGCCTTTACAATTGAACTTAAAAATGGCGAAGGACCAAATGGATTTGATGTGGCAGAGTTTGGCTTTGCGCCAAATCCTGGTGAACCTCAACGACCACTTCGCATGATTGCTTCAAGCGGTGAAATTTCTCGCGTAATGCTTGCACTTAAGACTTCTCTTGCAGAGCATGATAAAATACCAATTCTCGTATTTGATGAAATTGATGCTAATATTGGTGGCGAGATTGCTCATACGGTTGGTAAAAAGCTCGCACATGTGGCAAAGTCTCATCTTGTAATTTGTATAACCCATCTTCCTCAAGTTGCTGCATGTGGTGCAACGCATTTTGCAGTGGCAAAGTCTGTTGTTGATGGTCGTACCTCAACACATATTGATGAACTTAGTGAGGAGCAACGCATTGATGAATTGGTCCGCATGCTCGGTGGTGCATCATTGACTTCTGTAACAAAAGAGCATGCAAAAGAGTTGCTAAAAGCTAACAAACAATAACAATTTAACTTTAATTAATATTTCTAAAGGAGAATAAAATGGCTAAAAAAATGAAAGCAAGTGATGAGCTAAGAATTGGTGTTTTGGGTGCAGGTGGTCGCGGCTGGCTGGCATCATTAGCACATAAGCCAGGCGAGGGATCTCGTGTTGTTGCTCTATGTGATATCCGCAAGGAAGCATTTAAGGGCTGGGAGCATATTCGCAAAAGAGAGGATAATGCACCAAAGATGTATTGCTGCGAGGATTATCGTCGTGTACTAGATCGTGATGATGTTGATGCTGTATTTATTACAACTCCTGACTATTGTCATGAAGAGATGGCACTTGCAGCAATTGAAGCTGGTAAATCAGTTTATTTGGAAAAGCCAATGGCTATTACAATTGAGGGTTGTGACAAAATTCTTCGTGCTGCAAAGGAAAAGAAGGCACGTATTTTTGTTGGTCACAATATGCGCCACATGGCTTTTGTAACTACAATGAAGCGTCTTATCGACGAGGGTGCAATTGGTAATTTGCAGACAGTATGGTGCCGCCACTTCATCAATTATGGTGGTGATGCATACTTTAAGGATTGGCATTCTGAGCAGAAGAATACAACAGGTCTTCTTCTACAAAAGGGCGCTCATGATATTGATGTTATTCACTGGTTGTCTGGTGGCTTCACAAAGCGAGTAATTGGTATGGGTAAGCTATCAGTTTATAATCGTTGCAAGAATCGCCGTTCACCAGATGAGCTAGGCTGTGCAAGATTTGATGATAAGAATTGGCCACCTTTGTCACAGACAGGAATTTCTCCTGTAATTGATGTTGAGGATTCCAGCACAATTATGATGCAGTTAGATAATGGAGTTACAGCAAACTACATGCAATGTCAATATGCTCCAGATGCATGCCGTAACTACACATTTATTGGTGATGAGGGACGCATTGAAAATATTACAGAAACAAAGATTGCGATTTCTCGTTCACGCCATGGCTGGGGAGAGCAGGACGAAATTATTCGTGTAATCAATGGCTACGATTTGCATGGTGGTGCAGATCCTTTGATTGTAGATTCTTTTGTTAAGTATGCAAAGGGATTAGCAGGAGCAGGAGTTAACTCACCGCTTGCTGCACGATATTCTGTAGCAACAGGTGTAATGGGCACACGTTCAATTCGTGAGGACAATATGCCTTTTGAAATTCCACCAGTTGATCCTGACATTTTGAAGTATTTTTCAAAATAACATAAAAAATTAATATACAGTTTATCAGACATAAGGAGAAATTTATGGCAAAAGATACAGTTATTGATTCTCATATTCATATTATGGGATGGTATGACAAATTTGGAAATTATTTTATCGATGGTCTTGAGTACTATCGTAATAAATTTGGTTTGAAAGCAATCAATCTTGCTGCGCTTCCAGCAGGAGATATGAATGTTTCAAACAACATCATACAAGCAGTTTATAAGCATGTAAACAAAAATACATTTGCACATGGTGGTGTTACTTATCACAAGTATCCAGTGCCAGATCAGATGCCTGAGGGAATGGATTTGGTAACTCAATACCATGAGCTTATGGAAATCGGCTTTGATGGTATTAAGATGCTTGAGGGTAAGCCAAGCCATCACAAGATGATTGGTCGTGATATGTCAGATAGTTTCTATGATCCATTTTTTGCTGAATTGGAAAAGGATCAGACACACCTGATCTTCCATGTAAATGATCCAGAGCAGTATTGGGATAAGAATAACCCAGCAGTGGATGATTTAAGAAGCAGAGGCTGGTTCTATGGCGATGGAGATTATGCTTCCTACGATGAAGTAGTTCGTCAAACCTTTGCAATTCTTGAGCATCATCCAAATCTCTGTGTAAATTTTGCACATTTCTTATTCTTCTCTGGTTGTCCAGAAAAGCTTGAAGAGGCATTTGCAAAATATCCTAATATGGGTGTAGATATAACTCCAGGTGGAGAAATGTATCTTGGCTTTGATGCTCGTTTTGAATATTATAAGGAATTTTTCACTAAATATTCAGAGAGAATACAGTTTGGTACAGATATAACTCCGGGCAGCCACGAATCACAGGAGTGGTTGTATGACCGTGTTTATCGTTACATTGCTACGGAAGAAAAGTTTCAAGGCTTTGCAAATAGAATTCACACAGGAATGAATCTTCCACAGGAAGCAAAGGATAATATTCTTTATAAGAACTTTGAGCGTACAGTTGGTGAGACACCAAAACCAATCAACACAGCAGCTCTATTAAAGTATATTGAAAAATATCGTTGCTTAATGCCTGAGAAGGATGCTATTGAGGTAGATAAGGTAGTAAAAACTTACTTATAAAATTCGCAGTAGCATAAAATGTATAAGGTGCGTGAGGGGAAACCCTTGCGCATCCTTTTTATTATAAGATAGCGGTTAAAAAAGTGTGGTAGCTAAAAGTGCGAATTTTTTTGACAGGATTAACTATAATTTTGTTTGGATTTTGTCGGATGCTGTGTGAGTGTGGTGGCTAGGTGCTGTGTGCGCGTGATGAATGATTCAAAACACTAGCGCTTGTTGTTGGTTTACTCATTGCTTGTCTTGTCAGAGCAATTAACCAACTGCCAATCGCTAGTGTGTGTGACACACCAAGATGATGTCTCAGGATTAACGTGTATTGGGCTATCGCTGAATTAGTGAATAGTGAATAGTGAATAACGAATAGGTAAGGTAAAAATATTTAAAGGTGTGTGCTTAACTGGGGTGTAGGACGTCCCCGTCCTACACGGTAACTGGGCTGTAAGACGTCCCCGTCTTACAGAATAACTGGGGTGCAGTACGTCCTCGTGCTACACAAATGTTTAAATTCCACCTTATATATTGCTTAGCAATGCTTCATATGCCGTAGGTATGCTTCATGGTGCTATGCACCGCTTCATAGCGCGAAGCGCTGCTTCATCTAAATTCGGACACGAATTTAGGCTCATCTCTGGGGTGCAGTACGTCTCGCGCTGCACAAAATTCAATATGAACGTGATGGCGAAAGTGCGAATTTTTTTGACAGGATTAACTATAATTTTGTTTGGATTTTGTTGATTTGGTGGCTAGTGTTTGAATCATACATCACACAAGGCACAACATCCGAACCAAAATCTTGTAAATCATGCCAAAAAAGTTTATGTGAGAGTGTATTTATATATATATGTCGCGCGCGAGAGAGTATAATGTAAATAAAAAATATTAAAAATTTATTATTTTTTTTCTAAAATAGGGTTGACTCTACTAATAGTTTAGTACTATAATTTCATTTGAAAGTTGGGATAGGTTACAACTTTTAATATGTTTTTAACAAACAATAAGTAAAATAACGAAAAATAGGAGCGGGAATATGAAATTCTCAAAAATTCTAACTACTGCAATGATGTCTGCAGCATTAGTAGCTTCTTCAAGTGCTTTGGCTTCCGAGACAACTTGGTGGACAATGGACTTTGATGGTCTTACTATTGCAGAAGACGGCTCATTGACAAATACATTGAATAATGCCTATGGCACATCTGAAAATGGTTGGTGGACAACAGAAGAAGGCGACCAGTCAACAATTGAAGACGGTCAGCTAAAGCTAAACACACAGGGCACAGACCTAACATGGACACCAAATGCTGATAACGACACAACAGCAATCACTTACATTGATGCTGACGTAACATTTGTTGGTTCAGATGCTGCTCCAACTGTAACAGAAACAGATATTCATACAGCTGTTTATCTAAAGAACCTAGTTGATGATACAACTAGCGAGGTTACAAATAGCGTTCTTTGTGCTTGGGCACGTCCAGGTTTTGGTCAATCACCAGAGTGGATGGAACTATCAGGTGTAACAATTAAAGAAGGTGAAACATATTCTCTACGCATTATGCTAGATGGTATTGATTTGTCTTTCTTTATTGACGATACTTTGCTAACAGTAGCTTCAACAGGTGCAACAGAACTATTAACAGCTAAAGATGGATCTTCTGGTGCTGTAGAGTCTGTTTCATTCCGTGGTACAGGTTTTGTAGATAACTTTGCTGCTTCACAGGAAGCTGCAGCAGTTATTGAGACAGCAAGAATTATTGGTGCAAAGGTATTCCTAGACAATAGTGATGTTACTTCCGAATGGACATGGATGCATTACTTGAATGCTCAGTATAATGGTAATGATTTATCTTTGAATGGTGATTCTAACTTAACAACAACTGCATGGAATGCTGCTGCAGATCCAACATCTGGTGCCGAGATTGCAAAAATTGCTGCTATTAAGCTCGTTTCAGATACACAGTCATTTGAAATTGTTTACGATGCTGAATCAGGAGAATTTTCTACAGATTCTACACTGTCAGTTGTAGCAGTTGCAGATTTATATGGTACAATGTATCAGGTTTATGTAGATACAGATGAACTAGTAGCTGATGCAGAGTATACACTTGAGTTCTACTATGGTGAGTACACAGCATCTGAGCCAGAGCCAGAACCAGAGCCAGTTAAGCTAGCAGTACCAGTTGTTTCAAGCTCAGTAACAGATACAACAGTAACTCTAACATGGGTAGCAGTTGAGAATGCAGTAAGCTATGATGTAACATTTGGTGATACAACAACAACAGTTACAGAGCTAACATTCACAGCTTCTGATCTAACAGCAGAAACAACATACACATTCGCAGTTGTTGCTAATGGCGATGACGAGAACTATGTTGATTCTGATGCAGCAACAGTTGAAGTTACAACTGCAGCAGCAGCTGAGCCAGAGCCAGAGTTCGCACCAGTTGCAGTAACAGGCATCACAGTTGATGGTGATACAGTAACTCTAGCAATCGATGGCGAGTACACAGAGATACAGGTATACTTCTCTGAGACAGTTGACGGCACATTCACACCAATCGAGTCAACATTCGAAGATGGTGTAGCAACTGTAACATCTACAACAGCTACAGGCTTCTTCAAGGTTGAAGCAAAATAAGTTAAATTAAACAAAATTAACTTAAACTAATAAAAAGGCGTCCTTCGGGGCGCCTTTTTTAGTTCTAAATTCGTAGCCGAATTTAGATGAAGCAGCGCGTCGCGTTTCGCAATATATTCTGTAAAATTAACTCTTATATTACTCACACACGAGTGATTGGCAATTGGTTAATTGTATGAATATACAAATCTAGTTATAGCTTCTAAGTCTAATTTTGGTTTATCTTGTCAAAAGCTTTGCTCTTTTAGCTACCACGTTTAATCAACTGATGTTTTTAGGATTAAGTGTCTATTTTTAAAATTTATATAAACTCTTCAATATTTAAATTTTTATCTAGTAAAAAGTTAAAAAAAAGTGTATCATTAACGCCTTGAAAAAATTGATGGTAAGGTCAATGTATGTTCTATAATGGAATAGGATGTAATTATGAATGATAGTTTTATGAATCAAGGTCCAGCTGTAATGGACCCAAACTTTATCAAAAAACACCTTGATGAAGTATTAGCTAATACACGTATTGATCAAGAGCTATATTATAACTATAATGTAAAACGTGGCTTAAGAAATTCTGACGGCTCTGGTGTTTTAGTTGGTTTGACACAGGTAGGTTCTGTAGTTGGTTATGGTATGTTTGAACAGGAACTACAGCCAGTACCTGGTAAATTGATGTATCGCGGTATTGAAATTCGTGATCTTGTAAAGGGCTTCCAAGCAGAGAAGAGATTTGGCTTTGAGGAGACTTGCTTCCTATTGCTTTTTGGTCATCTTCCAACAAAGGCAGAGCTAGATGAATTTTGCAATGTTCTGGATTCTGTTCGCCCTCTGCCTATCGGCTTTAAAGAATCTGCAATTCTTCATATGCCTAGCCCAAATGTGATGAATAAGCTTGCTCGTTGCGTGTTGGCAAACTATTCTTTTGATGATAATCCAGATGATGTGTCAGTTGGAAATGTGTTGCGCCAGAGTTTAGAGCTTATTGCACGACTTCCAACCTATGCTGTTTATGGTTGCCAGGCAAAGGCTCACTACTATGGTGGTAAGAGTTTGCATATGCGCGTACCAAAGAAAGGCCTAAGCACAGCAGAGCATATCCTTTGCTTGCTTCGTCCATATAGTGATTACACACAGCTTGAAGCAGAGCTTCTTGATTTGTGCTTGGTAATTCATGCAGAGCATGGTGGTGGTAATAACTCAACATTTACAACACACGTTGTTTCATCTACATTTACAGACACATACTCAGCAATAGCTGCTGCAATTCTATCTCTAAAGGGTCCACGTCATGGTGGTGCAAATATCCAAGTTAGCGATATGATGAATAACATTAAGGAAAATATCTCTAACTGGGAGGATAAGGCAGCAATTAAGGATTATCTTGCTAAGATGCTCAATAAAGAGGTCTATGATAAGAAGGGTCTTATCTATGGACTTGGCCATGCTGTTTATAAAATTTCAGATCCTCGTGCTGAGGTTCTTTATGAGAAGGCTAAGCAGCTTGTTGCAGAGCATCCTGAATACGAAAAAGAATTTCATCTTTATGAGAATGTTGCAGAGATTGGGCGTGATCTCTTTATGGAGAAAACAAAATCATCTCGCCGCATGTGCATAAATGTTGACTTCTATTCTGGACTAGTGTACAAGATGCTTGATATTCCAAGTGATTTGTTTACTCCTTTGTTTGCAATTGGTCGTATGCCAGGTTGGTGTGCACACCGCCTTGAGGAGCTAAACTCAAATAGCAAGATTATTCGTCCTGCATATAAGTGTGTTGTTCATCCAAAGCAATATATTCCAATGGACGAGCGCTAATAGTTGTCTGGTAATAGAGGATAACGAATAGCTCATGTTTAAGCGTGTGCTTATAGCTGATGTAAGCGCATCGCTTTTTTATAGTGAAAGTTTTAGGGCTAAATGGTGTAGTATCCATTTAGCCTCTTATATAAGAGAATGATATGTCTGTAAAAATCCATCTTGCACCAATGGCTGGAATTACTGATTCTGCTATGCGCGTAATTACAATGCGTCATGGTGCAGATGTGTGCTATACCGAAATGGTCAGTGCTGCAGGTATTGCTAATGATTCTCGCCGTACCTTCCAACTGTTTGAAAAACTTCCTGAGGAGGGAAGTGTTATTGCGCATATATATGGAGCAAATCCGGATTATATGCAAAAGACAGCGGAAGTAATTACAGAGCTAGGTTGTTTTTCAGGTATTGATATCAATGGCGGATGTCCTGTGCATAAGGTAACACGCAGTGGCTCAGGTGCAGCATTGATGCGAGATCCAAAGCTAGTTGAAAAAATAGTTGCTGCAACAGTAAAAGGAACTAATCTCCCTGTTTCTTTCAAAACTCGCATAGGATTACATCCCGGTGAAATTACAATTGATGATGTAGCTCGTGCAGTAGAGGCAGGTGGTGCAAGTCAGCTCACTGTTCATGGACGTGTAGCATCTAAAGAGCATCATGGTGATGTGGATTTTGTTTTGCTACGAAGAGCTGTAGAGCTAGTTTCAATTAGGGTTGTTGTGAATGGAGGCATTCGTTCTCCTCAAGATGCTGCGCGCATGCTGGAAGAAACTGGTGCAAAAGAAATTATGCTAGGGCAGGGAGCAATGGGAAATCCATGGCTTTTTAAGCGCATAAGTGAATATGTAAATAATGGCGTAGAGCTTCCTCCACCAAGTAATGAGGAGTTGATGCGTGTATTAGCAGAGCATTTTCAATTAGCAATGCAATTTCAGCAGCAGATAAGAGATAATTATCCAGAAGAGCTTTGGCCAACAGGTGATCCAGAGCAAAGTGCTGTTTCTTGTTTTAAACGTTTTATGTTTCACTATTTTCGAGGAATGCGTGGCGTGACAGATTTGCGCCGTCAAATGAACGAATATAAAACAATATCTGATGTGATGGCAGCAATTTCACAATATATACACATCAACTAGGCAATTGAACTTTAATGTTCTAAAAATAATTGAGATGTTGTACGTCTCAGCTACATAAAATATCTTTAGTGAATATAATGCTTAAAAAGGTGTTAATGTTTAACATTACTTAAACATAGATGCAAGCATAATATTAAAAAATAGTACATTATTATCAATTTAGAATATGGTATAATATTGGAAAATTTACTAAAATATATTATGGGAGGTTGATATGCAGAAGATAGCTTTTTTTGATGCAAAACCATATGATAGAGAATCATTCGATCGAGTTAATAATGGCAGATATGAAATTAAATATTTTGAAACTCGATTATCTGAAGCAGCATTACCTCTTGCCGATGGATGTGATGCAGTATGTGCATTTGTAAATGCAGAAATTAATCGTAATGTAATTGAAGGTTTGGTGAAGCGTGGTATTAAAATATTAGCAATGCGCTGTGCCGGATATAATAATGTTGATTTTGCTGCTGCATATGAATTAGGGCTTACTGTAGTTCGTGTGCCAGCATATTCTCCATATGCTGTTGCGGAGCATGCAATGGCATTATTGATGACACTGAACCGTCATTTGCATAAGGCTGCTGCACGCACACGAGATTATAATTTTTCTTTAGTTGGATTAACAGGTTTTGATTTGCATGGAAAAACGGCAGGTGTAATTGGTACAGGAAAAATTGGTCGTGTATTTTGTGATATTTGTAAAGGGCTTGGTATGCGAGTACTTGCCTATGATGCTTATCCAAATTCTGACAGTGGTTTGGAATATGTAGATTTTGATACTCTACTGGCTAAGTCAGACATAATTTCATTACATTGTCCTCTTACACCAGCAACGCACCATATTATTAATCACGAAACTATAAGCAAGATGAAGTCTGGAGTTGTTTTTATTAATACATCTCGAGGTGGTCTTGTTGATAGTGATGCATTACTTGATGCACTACGTGATGGTAAACTTGGGGGTGCAGGATTGGATGTTTATGAGGAAGAGAGTGAATGGTTCTATGAAGATCATTCAGCAATAACTAAACAAAATAAAACATTGTCGCTTTTAGTTTCAATGCCAAATGTAATTGTTACTTCACATCAAGCTTTTTTAACTCATGAAGCTTTATCAAATATTGCCGTTACAACATTAGATAATTTAGATGCATATTTCAATGGAGCTCCGCTTGTTAATGAAATTTGTTATAGATGTATTGGCGATGCTGGAGCACCTCAAGGAAATGTGGCATTGTGCTCGAAACGATGCAATGGACGCTGTCAAAAAAAATAATATGAATATACAAGTACATTTACGAAAATGGGAGTGGAAGTGGAGAAGGGTGTATGAAACCATTAAAGCATAAAAACAAATTAGATTTTTTGTATAACTATTTGTAAGATAAGGCGATTTGAAATAATACTTAAAAAATCTATGGTATGTTATTATTTGTTTATGCTATAATGCCAAAAGTGATAGGTGGTATATTTTAATAACAAAAGGATATAAAATGAATTTGAAAAAATTTCTATGTGTAGTATCTAGTTTTTTATCTGTTTTTTTGTTTGCTGAGGAAGTTAAATTAAATACAGAGACAAAAGTAGCTTCAAATGATGTTGTGGCTGAGGCTTCTCCTGTGACGGAAAAGCCAGTAGTAGTTTCAGAAACTGTTACGAGTGAAGAAAAAAAAGAAGCAACAACAGGTAATAAAGATAAGAAAGTAATTTCTCCTTTTATTCCATTGGAAAATCAAGTAAAGGTTTGCACATGGAATATGCGCTGGTTCCCAAGTGGTTCACCAGTAGTAAAGCCAGCAAAGGATGAATATAAACGTTCAGAATCTGCTGCTCGTTTTCTTAATTGGCAAAAGGTGGATATTGTAATGCTTCAAGAGGTACGCAGTGCTGAGGTCGTAACAAATCTCGTTAAGATGATGGAGCGCCCAGATATGAAGGTTGCTGCATGTACTCAATTCCCAACATTACCAACTGATCCAGTGCCACAGCATCAAAATGCAATTATTACACATTATCCAGTGATTGATTCTGGTTTTGCAAAATGGGAAAAGGATGGAGAATTAGAGCCTCCACGTGGCTATGCATATGCCGTGATAGATTGCGATGGTACTTTAACTCTTTGCTTCAGC
The DNA here is from genome assembly GCA_017648065.1 of Kiritimatiellia bacterium. Classification (GTDB taxonomy): domain Bacteria; phylum Verrucomicrobiota; class Kiritimatiellia; order RFP12; family UBA3636; genus RGIG990. The sequence goes on from JAGCJJ010000034.1 coordinate 32,981, forward strand.
GTTCATTTTAAGAGCAATTTTATTGCAAAAGAAGAAGACCCAGAAAAAACACCTATTGTAAATCGTAAAACTCGTGAAGCTACAGCACGCCAGTTTGTTGCAATAGCAGACAAGCTTTCAAAGAAGGAATATGATGGTAGAAAGATAGAAGCTGTATTTTTAGCTGGTGATTTTAATACATCGATTTTTGACGATAACTTTAAAGGAGAAGCAACAATTCAGACAATAAAGGATGGTGGTTATCGTGATGTATATGCAGATGTTCCTGCTGATAAGCGCGAAACAATGCCAGCAACAAAATGGCACTCCTCTACTGTTTTTGATTATATTTTCTACAAGGGTGATAAAAAATTAAATGATCCATATATTGCACCAAAGTCATGGATATCAGATCATCGTTTAGTATCAATCAAATTTATAAAAAAATAATAAAAAGGGGTGGATTTACCACCCCTTTTTGATTGTATAACTTGTTGTCTATTTATGTTGTTGCAATGAAATATATAAAAACAAGGCATACTATTACTTTTATTATTGTACCAACAAGAAATCCGATAAATGCACCCAATCCTGCACGAAGTGCTTCTTTTGATTCCTTACCAGCACATAATTCACCAA
>JAGCJJ010000035.1 GCA_017648065.1 Kiritimatiellia bacterium
GGTCGTTCACAGACTACAGGAAATACCACTTATCATTACAATAGTAATGGTAGTTCAGCAGGCCGTTCACAAAGAAGCGGCAATAATACTTATCATTATAACAGTAATGGTAGCTCTGCTGGCCGTACTTCTTGGTAATAGATTTGATCGTAATTTCTTTTTGGTGTGCGAGCTACGTTGTGTAAGACGTAGCTCGCATTTTATTTGATGTACATTGCTATTTCCTGTTAGAATTACGGGAAATTTAGAGCTGAGTTCAAATTTGAAATAATATTCTTATTAAGCAAATATTAGGTCTTACCTATTGGGGTGATTTTTGTTTTTTCTTGACTATAGGTGTTTATATTCTGTATTATTACCAAATAATATATAGCAATAGCCATATGCATGGCGTTGTCAATTTTTGTCAAACGTTGGATAAATTTAAGGAAATAATATGAAAAAATCATTTTTATCAATAGGTTTAATGCTTTCAGCTATTATTGCACAAGCAACAGTTCTTGTGTATGAGGGCTTTAACCCTGCTGATTACAACAATGTTGGAGCAAGCAGTAATATTGGTGCTCATGAAGGTAAAACCACAGGTGTGTATACAATAGGCTTGACACAAACATCCTGGAATAGGATGAATGGTACTCAGATTCGTGTTTTTGGTGAGAATAGAGGTTTAACTCTCTCTGAATATATGATTAGTAAGGGTTTTGCACATCAAGGTGGTTCTATAGGCTTAAATCCTTCTTCTAATTCCAGCGATTTACGTTCAATGTATCATACATTAGAAACAGATGTGCTAAAGGTTGCAGATGGTAAGCTATATATTAGAATGCTACTGAATATTGATAAAAATGCTGCAGGAAAACTTAAGCAACAAAGTGGTGTTAATCAAGCTAGTGGTGGCTATTTTGGATGCGGATTTACACAAGCAGCTTCAGAAGACTATTATATGTTGACAAGTAGGGCTTCTGCTATAGCATTTGTCGTTTGGAAGAATACAAATGGTGAATACGTTCTCTCTATTTCTGTTAATGATGGAGCAAAGAATAGAACCACCGCTCCTATTATCACAGGTATTGAATTAGGTACAACATATGTCTGCTTTGCAGAAATTGAAGTTAATGCAGGCACTGATTCAAAGGAAATTGTTAATGCAGGTGCATTTGCCGCAAGCAGCAATCAAGAAATTTTGAATTATCAAGTATCAGGTATTGAATCACAGTTTATTTCTAGCACCTATGCACCATCTGTTCTAGCTGTTGCAGGTCCATATGGAACAAATAATGGATTTTTCCGTGTTGACGAAATCATTGTTGGTACAGAGCAAAAAGATGTCTTCCCAGTCGGAGGTGTATTTGGTGTTAATATAATGGGCGAGTTGGAGCTTGGTCTTACAAGTTATTCAACAACATATAGAATTATTGCTGATGAAGGTGTTAAGGCAGATGTCTATGCTGTATATAGCACAGATGAAAGCTTTGAGAATGCAACAACAAATTCAGTAGTAACTGGTATTGCTGCGGGTGAATATAGCGTTGATATTTCCAATTTGGAAATGAATACTACTTATTATCTAAAGCTTGTAGCAGACAATGGTGTAAAAATTTCTGAGTCAGAGCCAATTTCATTTACTACAAGAGGTGTTCCTGTTATTGGAAATGCTTTAGGTACTGTAAATTCAAATTCTTTTAATCTTTCAGTTGAGCTATTGGAGGCTGCTGTTGAAAATTCTGTGGCTACAACTATTACATTGTTTTTAAAGAATAAACTTGAAGATGAATGGATTGAGTTTGAGGTTGGTACTTCAATGAATCCTACTACATTTGATTATACAGTTGAAAATTTATCTTTTGGTGTAGACTATGAGTGGTATGTAGAGGCTAAAGGTGTTCATGAAAGTGGTGCTGAATTCTCTGCAGTGACAACAACTAAAGCATTTATTACAATGTGGAGCAATGAAATGTATGTAAATGCTGAATCTACAAATGCAGTTGTTCCATATTCAACTCCAGAAACAGCAGCAAAAACTATCGGGGATGCATTAAAATATGCTACTTCAGGAGCAAAAATTTATGTTCAGTCTGGCGTATATCCAATTTCTACTCCTCTAAATGTTACAAATGCAATTTCGATTATCGGCATGACTGGTAACCCTTCTGATGTTGTTGTATCAAATACAATACCAACAAAAAATGGAGTACCAAATCAGCGCGTTGTAAGACTTGATCACCCAGAAGCATTTGTTGCAAATTTAACAATGATAAAAGGAGAGGGATATTATGATCATCATGGAGGTAACTTCTATATTTCTGTAAATGGAGGTACAATTTCTAATTGTGTATCTGAAGCAGGTTATACACGTGATAATGCTGAAGGTTCAGGCGGATACCTAGATGGTGGTTTTGTAACACATACCATTTTTAGAAAAAATCGTTCTAATTCTGGATCTGCTAATTGGTCTGCTAATCGTTCAGGTGTATTGCGCATGACTAATTCTGCTAAGGTGGAAAATTGCTTGTTTGAGGAAAATCATCAAAATGTATCTGTTGTTCTAATTCGCGTTGAAGGAAAATCTGTTTTCCGAAATAACACTATTGTTAATAATTCGCTTTCTTCAACAAATGATCATTGTACTGTTTGGTCATCACTGCAGATTGGAAGTGGTGCAACTGTTGAGAATAACATTATTGCTGCTACAACAAATAAGGTTGATGGTGCATCTGCAATAGTTACTGGAAGTCGAGCATTGTTTAAGAATGGTGCACTAGATTATAAGTTAGAAGAGGATACTCTTCCTGCTGAAACAATTGTTGGTACACCAGAAGAATTCTTTACTGATTATGCAGCTGGTAACTATCGTCCAAAAACAGGTGGAGTCCTAATCAACAAGGGTGTAAATTATGAAGGAATGCCTTTGTATGATCTTTCAGGAACAAAGCTTCGCTTGATTGGTTCACGAGTAGATATTGGATGCTACGAAGGTTTCGGAGCAGGCACTTTATTGATGATTAAGTAAAAAAAAGAAGGCTCGGGCAATTTGCTCGAGCCTTTTCAGTTTTAATTGTATATTAATTTTATATCTCTGTTATATTGGTGTTATAATTTTTAGAAAAACCTGGCATTTATGCAAGTGTAAATGGTCTTGTTTCTTGCGGTTTTACTACTAAAATGGTATAATTACACCAAATTTATAATTTGAGGGATAATCATGAGCGAAGCCATAATTAACAAAATTAAACAATTAAAGGAAAAGCATAATGCTGTAATTCTTGCACATAATTATGTCGCACCAGAATTACAAGATATAGCAGATGTGTTAGGTGATTCATTGCAACTAAGCATTGAAGCGTCTAAACTTGGTGCTCCAGTAATAGTATTTTGTGGTGTTTCGTTTATGGCTGAAACAGCAAAAATCCTTTCTCCTAAATCAAAGGTGCTACTGCCTGTGCGTAGCGCAGGATGCCCTATGGCAGATATGGCAACAGCTGAGGCTGTCGCCGAGTTTCGTCGCACACATCCTGAGCATGTGCTTGTCGCTTATGTAAATTCAACAGCTGCAGTAAAGGCAGAGGTGGATATTTGCTGCACAAGCGCTAATGCAGAGAAGATAGTAGCTTCAATTCCTGCCGATAAGAAGATTATGTTTCTTCCAGATAGAAATTTAGGAAGAAATGTAGCTAAGACATTAAATCGTGAAATGGATTTTTGGCCTGGTTATTGCCCAATACATAATGCAATCACAGTTCAAGATGTCGAAGCAATAAAAAATGAGAATCCAGGAATGGAATTTCTTGTTCATCCTGAATGCACACCTGAGGTAGTTGCACTTGCTGATAAAGCAATGAGCACAGGTGGTATGCTCAAATACATTCATGAAAGCGATAAGACTGGTTTTATTGTAGGTACAGAGTGTGGCATTATGCACCGCTTGCAAATTGAAAATCCAACAAAGACTCTTATCCCATTTAAGCCAACGCCAACCTGTGTAGACATGAAGAAGATTGGCCTGGCTGATGTACTTGCATGTCTGGAGTCATTGGAAGATAATGCACAGTCTGTAGCAAATCCTTTTGAGGTTGTGCTAGATGAAGAGCTGATGGATAAAGCTCGTAAACCAATTGAACGAATGCTTGCATTTAAGTAATCAGGAGTAGTTTCTTAAGATGCAGGAGCAAAAAATTCTGCTGGTTACACCTCCTATGGTGCAAATAAATTCACCATACGCTGCCACGCCAGTTCTCTCTGGTTTTCTAAGACAGCGTGGCTATGCTGTTACACAATGTGATTTATCTGCACAGCTTGCAGCTAGACTTTTTTCTTCTAAGTTAATCAAAGAAATGGGGATAAAAGTAAATAGCTCCAAAAAATTGCGTAGAAGTGAAATTGGTGATTTTTTTCTTTCTTACTATGAGGATTATCTTGAAACAATTGATGCAGCAGTTGATTTTCTAAAAGGTAAAGCTCCTGAACTGCAAAAATATTTTTTGAAACGCGACTCTCTTCCTGAAGGTATAAATTTTTATAATTTTGCTGACGAATTAAAGCGAGCAAAGCGATCTCTTTCTCCTGCAAATTATGCTCGCATGCGTGTATCGTTATTTTTGGATGACGCAGCAGAGCTTTTTCAGCAGATAATGGATGATAGTTTTCAAATCTCTCGTTATGCGGAAAAAATTTCTGCTAATGCAATTTGTTTTGATGAATTATATGAACGTAGTTGCTTGCACTCAAATTTGGAGAAAGCAACCTATTCAGAGCGTCTTGCTTTTGAGATGCTTAAAGAACGTATAGAAAAAGAAAAGCCAACACATATTGGATTTACATTGCCATTCCCAGGCACTGTGTCTATGGCATTGGTGCTTTCAGCATTAGTTAAGAAGCATTATCCTGAAATAAAAATTGTAATTGGTGGTGGATTTGTAAATTCTGAGTTGCGTGACCTGACAGATGAGCGAATCTTTGAATTTGTTGATTATATATGTTACGACGAAGGTTTTGCTCCGTGGCAGGGTGTGCTAGGAGAGCATGGTTTGGTTCGTACTCGTACAAGCACTGGCTATCATAATGAACTTGTGGCAGGGTCTGCCCATACAAAATATTAGGTAATTGAGCCAGATTATACAGGAATTGATTTTGAAAATTATATTCCAATGTATGAATCTATAAATCCGATGCACAATTTGTGGTCGGATCGTGTATGGCTAAAGCTTCAATTAACAAATGGGTGCTATTGGCATAAGTGTGCTTTTTGTGATGTAGCTTTAGATTATATTGGTAATTTCTGTTGTTGTGATGCTAGCCAAGCAGCTGATGTAGTAGAGCAGTTAATAAAAAAGACCGGCAAGCGAGATTTTCATTTTACAGATGAGGCAATACCGCCTGTTTTAGCGCGTGAATTATCTAAAGAATTTATTTCCAGAGGATTGAAATTGACTTGGTGGGGGAATATACGCTTTGATAAAGGTTTCTCGGATGAGGTATGCAAACTTATGGCGCAATCAGGTTGTGTAGCTATATCGGCAGGACTGGAGTGTGCTCAAGAGCGCTTACTGAAGTTAATGAATAAGGGAATTACCTTGGAAAGTGCCCGAGAGACTTGCCGCGCATTAAAATCAGCAGGAATAATGGTTCATGCATATTTAATGTATGATTTTCCTACAGAAACAGAAGAAGAGACTCTTGAGGCATTAACAAATGTGCGTGATATGTTTGCTGATGGATTGTTAGATTCTGCATTTTGGCATAGGTTTGCATTAACAGTTCACAGTCCAATTGCAGCAAATCCAAGTGCGTTTGGAATAACACCTGATCCAAATCCACGTCCGGACAAGCTTTTTGCTCTCAATGAAATCTCGTATTTAGAGCAAGATAAGCCATATATCCACCGATTGGGTGAGGCATTGCGCATTGCTACTCACAATTATATGGCAGGTAATGGATTTGAATATCCTTCTAAATTTTGGATTAATATTGCTGATACTTAAAATTTGAAAACTCATAATTTTTTTGATTTACAAATAAATTTTGGGAGTGTATAATTTTCGCAATTGTAATTAATTTTTACTATTTTTAAGGAGAAGGTTATGAATATTCCATTTAAAGCAATGACAATTGCTGGTTCCGACGTAAGTGGTGGAGCTGGTTTAGAAGCAGATTTAAAGACATTCCAAGAGCATGGCGTTTATGGTATGGTTGCTCTTACCTGTATTGTTGCACAAAACCCAACTGCAGAGTGGCGTCATGACGTTTACCCTGTTGAGTTAAATGTAATCGAAGCTCAGTTGGCAACTATTCTTGACGGTATTGGTGTAAATGCAGCTAAGACAGGTATGCTTGCAACTCAAGAGTTAATTCAGTTGGTTGTAAAGACAATTAAAGAGCATAATACTCCAAATTTGGTTGTTGACCCAGTTATGGCTTGTAAAGGTGCAGCAACTCCTCTTAACCCTGAGGTAGCTAATGCATTACGTGATGACTTGATGCCTCTTTCAACAGTTATTACTCCAAATCTTTATGAGGCAGCAATTATGTCTGGCCTTGGTGAAATTAATTCAGTTGAAGGTATGGAGAAGGCTGCTAAAGAGCTTTGCAAAGCAGGTGCTCGTACTGTACTGATCAAGGGTGGTAGCAAACTGCCAAATGCAACAAAGGCTATCGATGTTGTTTGCACTGGTGGTGAGATTACTCGTCTTGAAACAGAGTTGATTCCTAATGCTTATACACATGGTGCCGGTTGCACAATTTCTGCTGCAATCTGTGCTAATCTTGCAATTGGTATGCCTGTTGCAGATGCAATAATGAAAGCAAAGGAATATGAGCAAAAGGCTCTTAAGGGTTCTTTCCCATTAAATCGCTGGGTAGGCCCACTACGTCATGCAGCTTGGCGTGGACTTTAATTTTTAGGAATAGGTAATGTCAAAAGCTAGTGGAACTTACAATCGTAGTAAAGCTACTCTTCGAGACGTCGCAGAGGCAGCAGATTGTTCAGTTGCACTAGCTTCGCATGTTCTTAATAAATCCTATGGCAATATCACTTGCACAGAGGAATTGCGATTGAAAATTGAGCGTGTGGCAGAGGAGTTAGGATATGCTTCTATGCGAAGTAAACACTTGCCAATATTCTTTCGCTCATATAATGTTGGAGTAAATGTCGCTGGAGTAGAGCAGAGTGAGGTTTTAGTAAAGACCATTGCAGAAATAGAAAAGTATGCAAACTCTGTGGGATATACGCTAATTATATTTGGATACTCTGCCACACCTGAAGAAGCAGTAGATTTCTTCAAGAAAAAAATAAAGCAATCACAAATAGATATTCTTGTTGATTTGTCTAATGTAAGCACTCCACAATTATCTGCATTGACAGATAATTTTATCGCATCAGGCGTTGATGTTACTCAGCGCTTTGTACGTATGCTATCTGGCTTATAATTCTAAATGAAGTATTGCTATGCAATATTCATAAATCTTTTTATTCTCATCAGTTCTTTTCGTGGTTCTAAGATACCTAGCCACAAAGCAAGCCTCTGCATTCGAATTTATATCTTGTCAATCTTGTCGAAAACTTCGCACTTCTTGTTCTCACACTTATTTTTAATTGTTGCTGTTAAAATATAGTGTAAATTCGTTTATAGAAATCAATTGCAAAATCTTTTTATTTATTTTATAATTATTTTGTAATTTTTAATAAATACGCTTATTAGGTTTGATTATTTAACACAAGGAGTTGCTATGTTTCTATGGTTTCCTAAATTAGGTCAGTGTGTCGCAGAACCTCAAATTGTTCTTGCTGGTAATTCACGTTGGACTGAGCGCCATATCCAATGTATATGGTATGATTCTTCATTGCGTCCTAAAATTCTTCGTACCGATAGTGGTGAGGAATTTACAATAATAAATCCAGGAACATGGAACCTGGAAGAAGGTCCGGATTTCCTCGGTGCGGAAATTCGCTTTATAAAAAGCGGAAAAATTATACGTGGAGATGTAGAACTCCATGTTCGCCCATCAGATTGGGTTGCACATCACCATTCTGGCGATGAAAATTATTCAAATCTTGTTATGCATGTATGCTGGTTTGGTGGCTATAATTCAGCACCATTACCTCCCCATGTACATAATGTTACACTTAAAGAGCAAATACTGATTCAGCAGAATTTTTCATTTGAACAGATTGCAATTACAGCATATCCGCACGCAATTCTAAATGAGACGCCTTCATGTGGTCAGCATCTAGCAAATTTATCAAAAGAACAGCTTTATAAGCTTTTATTAACCTCAGGGGAGAGCAGACTACGCAGAAAAAGTGCAGATATGGCTGCTCGCTATGGTGAGGTAGGGGATATTCGCCAATTATTTCAAGAAGAATTTTTTGCGGCTTTAGGCTATAAGAATAATAAAGAACAATTTCGATTAGTTGCAAGACTTGTCCCTCATCAGGATTTAAGTATAATTTATGATCCAAAGGAAAGATTTGCAATGCTTTTAGCAAAAGCAGGTCTGCTTAAGAGCTATGAAGGAACTGCCGTATATCGTGAGCTTTGGGATATAGCTTGGCAGCTTGGGTGTGCCGATGCATTAGAAGCATTCCCATTAAAGTGGAAACGAAATGCAATTCGGCCTCAAAATAAACCAGAAAACAGACTTGCTCTTGCAGCTTGTTTATTTGGTGGTAAAAATCGCCTTTTTGATGATATCCTGACTCTATCACGTAAAACACCTAAAGTATGGTGGCGTTCACTTAAGAAGTTATTAAAAGATTACTTAAAGGATGCAGAGCTATTTGGTATTCGCCCTTCATTAGGCTCTGCACGAATTGCCAGCATTGCAATAAATGTTATTATCCCAATATTAACAATCCAAGACCCGGATTGTGTACAATTGGCTGGAGCACTACCTGGAGAAGCAGATAATTCTATTATTCGAGAAACAGCATTCAGATTATTAGGACGAGATCATAATCCTGCGATATATAGCAATTCAGCGATTTATCAGCAGGGATTGATTGAGATTTGGTATCGATTTTGTCTTACAGCAAGGGTGGGCTGCTCAAATTGCATCTTGGCAAAATCAATAAAAGAAGGTAAAATATAACGAAATTTAATTTAATACTAAATTATCTGGATTTCTTTTTAGGATTTTAAATGAGTAAAGAGTCAAAGGATTTTCCTGTTACACCTGGTATTCGTGTGCTTCGCGCTGCAAAGGTTGAATATGAGGCACATAAGTATACTTATGAGGAGCATGGTGGTACAGGTCAATGTGCAGAGGTTTTAGGGATTGATGAGCATCGCGTGATTAAAACTATTGTTTTGAAAACAGATGCAGGCAAGCCTTTTATTGTTCTTATGCATGGTGATAATGAAATTTCCCAAAAGGAAATGGCTAGAATTTTAAAGGTGAAGCAGACTGAACCATGCACCATAGACGAAGCGCAAAAGTATAGTGGATATTTTTGTGGTGGAATTAGTCCTTTTGGCTTCCGTAAGCAAGTGCCAGTCTATGCACAAAAGACAATCTTTGATTTGGATTGGATTGTCATAAATGGTGGTGCAAGAGGCTTTTTCGTTAAAATTAAACCAGAGATTTTAAAGACAGTTGTAAATGCAATGCCTGTTGATGCAGAGCAATAGGAGTTAACAATTATGAGTATATTTTCAAAGATATGTAAGAAGGATGTTGGTGCGGAATTGTTTTTCCCAAGTATATTTGTTTGGGGTGTCGGTGTTGGCTGCTTTGCTGCAACACTTAATAATTTTCTTGTAGATATTCACCATGTCGGAGGAACAGAGCGCGGCATCATGGAATTTTTCCGTGAAACACCAGGTGTTTTATTGGTGTTCATATTGGCAATGCTACAAAGGCTCACAAATTGGAAGATTTTACGATTGGGTATTGCTTTCTCTTTGCTAGCTGCCGGACTTTTGCTTATCCCAACCAAATTCATGGGAGCTGTAATTTTTATAACAATCTTTTCTCTTGGTGAGCATGTTGTTATGCCTGTAAGACAGGTGATTGCTATTAGCATTGCACGGTCAGGGAAAGAAGGTGAATCGCAAGGACTTGTGACGAGTGCTATTAGTGCCGGAACTGTTGTTGGGTCTCTTATCGTTGCTGGTGTTTTCTTTGCTCTACCAAAATGGTTTGGAATAGAAGATATTAGGCTCATGTATAATACCGTCTGGTGTATCATAATGGGATTACTCATAATAAGTATCGGTTTGACCTTTATGGGAAAAATTGAGGATATTAAAGGGAGAAGACCGAACCTATATTTTAATAAAAAATTCTGGAGGTTTTATACTCTTGAGCTGTTTTATGGTGCCCGTAAGCAGGTTTTTCTAACATTTGGACCGCTTCTACTCATTAAAGCATATGGTATGGATACAAAGCAGATTGCTATGCTATTTGGTGTTAGTGCTTTGATTACTGCGATTTTTGGAGGTCGTTTAATTGGTAAGCTTGTTGATTACTTTGGGTATCGCAATATTATGATTTATGATACTGTGATATTGCTTGTTGTTTGTCTTCTATATGGATTTGCAGATAAAATTTTCCCTATGCATATTGCAATATATGTTGTTTGCATCACCTATATTTTGGATATGCTTATAAGCCACGCTGCAATGGCTTCATATGTCTACGCATCAACACTTTCTAATTCGAAGGAAGAACTAACAGCAACGCTTTCCTCTGGAATTTCTGTTAATCATGTAATTTCTGTATTGGTTGCAATTGCCGGAGGAGTTGCTTATGATAAGCTTGGTCCAGCATTTCTTTTCGGCTTTGCCGCTGTTATGTCCCTTGCAAATACGCTATTTGCAATAACAATTCCAAAGGTAAAAGCAAATTAATGCTACATTTGTGGCTTAACAGAGGACGCATTTTATGAATACAAAGGAAAATATTCTTGAGGCAGTAGGAAAAACACCGTTGGTTCGAATCAATAGGCTTTCTAAGGACTGTAAAGCAAATATTTTTGCTAAGGTTGAGTATTTTAATCCAGGTGGCTCAGCAAAGGATCGTGTGGCATTAAAGATGGTTGAGACTGCCGAGAAGCAAGGCTTGCTTTCACCAGGTGGATTGATTATTGAACCAACAAGCGGAAATACAGGAATAGGTTTGGCTCTAGTCGCCGCAGTAAAGGGCTATCGTTTGATTTTAACAATGCCTGATACGATGAGTATTGAACGTAGGCGTCTGCTTGCTGCGTATGGTGCCGAGGTTGTGCTAACACCAGGAGCAGAGGGCATGAGTGGTGCAATCGAAAAGGCAAAGTCTTTACAAGAGGAAAATCCAGGTTCATTTATCCCACAGCAATTTGAAAATCCTTCAAATTCTTATGCGCATTTTACAACTACTGGTCCAGAAATTTATTCAGCATTAGATGGTGATATTGCTTGCTTTGTTGCTACAGTAGGTACATCAGGAACACTTTCCGGAACAAGCCGCTACCTACGTGGTAAGTGCAATGATTTACATGTGGTTGCTGTTGAACCAGCAGCTTCACCAATGATATCACAAGGAAAATCTGGAGCTCATAAAATTCAAGGAATTGGAGCTAATTTTGTTCCTCCAATTCTTGATAAATCTGATTATAATGAAATTATAACAGTAGCAGATGAAACAGCAATTACTCTTTCTAAGGATGCTGCAATTAAGGAAGGTTTGCTAGTTGGTATTTCTTCAGGTGCTGCACTTGCTGCAGCAATTGAAGTTGGTAAGCGTGATGAATTTGCAGGAAAGAATATTGTTGTATTGTTGCCTGATTCAGGTGAGAGATATTTGGCTTAAAAGTTAAAGAGAATAGGGATAATTAAATGAAGCTTCGCAATGTAATTCAATTTGCAATATTTGCTATATTGTTTGTTTCAAACAATGTATTTGCTAAATGGGTTGTCGATGCAAATGCTGGCTTGCTTAAAAATGGCGAGATAACAATAACCTATGAGGAAGATAAAAATTATCCAGGAGGAATTGTTCTTAAAAGAGTAAAAAGTTTTCCTGCGGGTGAATGGTCTCTGAATTCGCTTGAGGAAATACAAGCAGATACAGGACTTGTCCCAACAACAATGGGTAGCAACTTCTGTACTCGAAATAATACTCTGGTTTCATATAGAATTCCTAAAACAATTCGCAGAATAGAGGATCGTATTTTCTCTTCATGCGATAAGATACGAACTGCTCCAAATCTACCTCCTCAATTGGAGAAAATTGGTTTTGATGCATTCTTTTGTAATTGGTCTGCTAAAGGCGAAATTGTAATACCGGCAGGAGTGAAAGTTATTGAGCGCAGTGCTTTTTATGGATGTGGTAATATTACTCGTATATCCTTTGCAAAGGGTTCTCAATTAGAGGAAATAGAAACACTTGCATTTAAGAGATGTCATATGGTTGATGGCGTTTTAGATTTTTCCGTTTGTAAAAATTTGAAGCGAATTGATCCTGAAGCATTTATGAACTGCGAACCAGATGTAGTTATTTATGGCGATGAATATAAAAAGCGTCTACAAGAAGGGCTAAAGGCTGCTGATAAGGAAAATAATTATCCTCGAGCTTCAACAGATTGGTTTGCTGGTGCATTTGGTATTGGCGTACATTGGACCACATGGTCTACAGATTCTGAAGGAAACAAAAATTCCTTTGATGAGGCAGTTGAGTTGTTTGATGTTCCTCGCTTTGTAAATCAAATTAAAGAAACTGGTGCAGATTATATCATATTTACATCATCATGGGCAGAGCAGCACCCACCTGCACCATGTCCTGCTTTAGATAAAATTATTTCAGGACGCACCACAAAGCGTAATCTTCTTTTAGAAATATCCAAGGCACTTGACGCAGAGGGTATTCGAACAATTCTCTATTATAACCATGGCTGTAATGGAGAAGATCCGGAGTGGATGAAAGCTGTAGGATATAGCGACAATCGTTTAGAGGATTTTGGTACAAATATTGTATCAATAGTTCGAGATTTATCATTGAGCTGTGGAAAATATGTCAGTGGATGGTGGTTTGATAGCCCAGGTTCTATTTCTGATGCAGGTCCACATCAAGTTGCATCAGTTAAAATTGGTAAATATAAATTCCCATTTAGAGAATTAGCATTGGCTGCAAAATCAGGAAATAAGGATTCTATTGTTTCAATAAATTCACAGGGTGGTACATTCCTTTATTCTACATGTCAGGAATATTTCAGTGGAGAAGAGTTGATTTATTTTCCTTTGTGCGGACGCACCAACGATCAAGGTATGCAAATGCATTTGTGGCTGACAATGGATAACCGTAATTGGGTACACACGGGTAAAGGATTCTCTGGTTTGCGTTTCAAGGATGAAGAGCTGGCAGATTTTATCAGCAAGCATACAAAGGATGGATGTGCAGTTACATTAAATGTTGATATAGATCGCAGCGGTTATTTAAATCCAAAGGCAATTGACCAGCTAAAGCGAATTAAAGCAACTAAATAACTTTCTTACACATTCTGCATAACACATGTGCCTTGTGCTCTTTGCGTCTACTTTTTTATGTTTTAGACCCTATGTCCACATGGATTTTGTGCAGCGCTTAAATAAATTTGTCCCCAAGGTCTCCTAAGCGCTAAAACATTTTATTTTCGCGCTTTCGCTTCCGTCCGGGACGATTAGACGGTTAGACGTTAGACGTTGAGACTCCAATTAAATCTAGTGAATTAGTGAATAGTGAATAACGAATAGATGAGGTAAAAGATAATAAATTAAAATGTCTTATCGTCTAAACGTCTTATTGTCTGTTCAGTGTCTAAACGTCTTTAGGTCTAATGTCCGTGTCTCTCGTCTAACGTCTCTCGTCTCATGTCCTATGCATGTCAATGCAGGAGGAAGCGTGTCAACGCAGGAATGGACGCGTGTCAACGCGGAAGTTGCGAAGTCTCTCGTCTAAGCGTCTCTCGTCTAGTTGGAATGGTTGTCTAACGTCTCTCGTCGTTCAATCGTCTAACGTCTAAACGTCCCTA
>JAGCJJ010000036.1 GCA_017648065.1 Kiritimatiellia bacterium
GTTAGCCTTTTAGATTACTATCTTGAAAGACAAGTAGCTATGACATCAAGTATATAAAAGAAAAAAAATGGGTTGAACCGCCGAATGCCGAACGGCACGTACGGTGGTGTGAGAGGAGGAGTTAAAACTCCTCCTACTCGATTATTTGTTGATTCCAAATACGAAAGTGCAGAGCATTATAAAGCATTGTTTCGTGCGAATCTCATAGCTGTAGTGTCTTTTGCTCGCTACATATTAGTTTCAGAGTAACTTGTTTATAATTGTGCTTTGGACAGCTGTTTACCCGTCTCTATGCGCTTTGCAGCAGGAGACGGGTTTTGCATAGCTTATGGCATTGGCCAATAGCCAGGCAATTTACTTATGTCATTTGAAGGCTTTCTGCTATATACTTTTTCTGGTACCTTCTGTGGACCAGGTAGTATATATGCAAGTGCAGCAGCAGGAGGAAGCATTGTCTCCCATACTGTATATTCACTTGCTGCTACAGTATATTGCTCAATATTCGCAAATCTTCTCCAGAATGGCCACTTGCTTACATTGTCTAAGCCATATACAAAATTTTTAGCCTCTTGATTGATTCCAAAATTCCAACGATATGGTGTGATACCTCCAACATATTCTGAAATGTTATCAGAAACACTTTGAAGATCTAGGAATTTTACAGGGAAAACTTTACCCATACCACTTGTCAAACATTCGCCATCTGGATTTGCTCCGTTATGGAAATCATTTGCAAGATATACGCCCTCTAGATATTTGTCTTCTCCAGTGAATGCATGTGCAGCAATTAATGTCTGTACTCGTCTCAAAGGATGAGAATTACCCCAGCTCATTGTATTTACAAATCCATGCTCTGCAGGGAACCATGGTATGCGATATGGGTATGCATTCTCAAGAGCATCAAGCATTGTGTCTGCTTCTCTTACGCGACGCTTAATGTAATCAGTACGATATACCTCAACCTCTGGAACCATTGGCTGATCTTTTAGTGCAAACTCAAGTAAATCAAATGGATTCCAGCCCCAGCTGCCTTTGTTTGTTTCTGTTTTCAAACTGCTCATTCTGGCAATAACCTCATTAAAATATGATGTGTCGCCAGTTAATGCAGAAAGATTTAATGCAGCAGTTAGAATTTGTTTTACAGAATAATCCTCTGGCTCTTTATAGATTACATCTACAGCATTTTCTCTCGTCCATTTATTTGATGCATAGCCCTTAAGTGCTTGCTGAACAGGAGGATTGCGCTGTCCCCACTCCCATGCACGCTTAGCACTTTCCAGTAGCTCATTTGCAATCTTATCTTTACCTGCGGCCTTAAATGCTCGAGCAACTAATGCTGCTGTGCCAGCATAGTTGTAACATGAATTATGGGTTGGGCGTGCTAAGAAATAGTAACGCTTTTCGCTGTCTGCCTCAGGAGAGTCTTTTTCTCCTCCTGGATGACCAGTTGTCTCAATCCATGTGCCTACACCACCATCCTCTTGCTGTGCAGCATATAGGTGTTTAATGCCCCAATATGCTTCGTCTAAGATGTCAGGAATTCCATTCCCAGATTCTGGAATGCATAGCTGACCATCAAAGAATTTTTCTGGGTGTAGTAGATATACAATAGCTAATGCACGTGGAATAACCAAATGCATTGGGCGGCGATCGTAGTCGGCAGCATCATGATAACCACCAGGTATATGGATTGGTGAATTTAAGTCGCACAACTCTTTACTTGCATCGATGGTAGGGAAGTGCTTAAACTTGTGCTCTTTGCCTTCTTTAGTTAAAGGTCTAGTACCATCTGGAAGTGTGATAAAATGGTCGTAATGCCATTGGTCTGAGACATTTACACCACGATAAACATTTAAGTGACATGCCACAGATGGCCATTGTGTCCAAGGTGCTTTTTTCTCGATACCGCAACGCTTATTGAATATACCAAGCATATGGTGACCCCATGCTTCAACGATTGCATTGTCAGAGATTGCGAAATTGTAGCTTCTACCAATTCCAGCTACTTCGATGTAATATTCTCCAACTTTGGTTAGTGATGTTAAATCAATTTCCAAAACCTCTTCTCCTACGAATGGAGTTCCATTTTTAGTTGGATCATCACGGCGCATTGTTAGCTTGCCAGTATAAGCTGTTTTGCCTGTTTTTACATCAATAACATTAAATGGCTTATTTTCATACTGTTTTAGAGGTAATGGACCTGTTAAACCAAGCCATCTTCCCGCATATGCATATTTTCTCGCTTTAGGAGCATAACCCACTTGATTGACCTTAAATACAGGTGTAGGTTCTGATGAATTATATGTAAATTTACCAGCGACACCTAAATCTACAACTGTTCCGTCCTTCATTGTTGGAACTTTGATAAAGGCATTGTGTATTATGTCAGCAGACTTGATAGAAAAACAAGTTCCATCTTCTTTTGTAAAGCGTTTTACACCATTTGCCTCTGGCCAATAGGAGCAAAAACCAGGAATTGTACTCATGCTATCTGCAACTGGTTTTCTAACTTTTGCCTCAACGTCTTGCTGAATAGCAACATAGATTCTTGCAATTTGCCAATCGCGTTTATTCTTTGTTTCTGTCTCGTGTCGTTCATCCTCGAAGAAAGCCTTATTTTCATCCTTTGAGCTATCTGCTTGAACAAGAATATATTCAGGTGTTAGAGCTGTAATTCGCCATTCAGGAGCTGATAGCAAATAAGAAGTAGAACAAACAAAAAGGGCTAATGAACCAAGTCCTTTAGTGATAGAATAAACATTTTTTAACATAGTATTCTCCCATTTGAATTTTAGAATGAGTATTACCTAAACTTCTTAAATTTTACATTAATAGTTTGAAAATAGTCAATAAAATTATGTCGCTATATGAGTTTGGCAAACTGGGGGTAATGTATGAGTAATCATACGTTTTTTTATTGTTAGAGAGTACTATTGGTGCAACTTTACTCCAATACACTGATATTGCATTAAAAATATAAAAATATGAAACGAAAAATAAATAATTTTTTAGGATTAAATGCCGTTTTTTTATCTAATTTCCCTTCTTACAGGATTGCGTAAGTGCTATGTAAATGTAAAAATTAGTAATTTTCTGCCTCGCAAGCATTTGTGAACATCTTTTTCTCATCAAATTATTCTGATAATCAAAATGAGGATTATCTGTTGCCGATATGGATTTTCTATGATACAATATTACATATTGTATTTTTTGAAGTGGATTAAAAATGAGCTTTTATTTTAAGAACGATTTTAGAAAAATAATCTGGTGCTGTGTTGCAACATCTGTTTTTATGCAGATGGGGAATATCCTTTTTTCGCAAACTGCTGAAGCTGTGCAAGCTATAGAAGAACAACCAGTGAATGTAAATACAAATCTAGTTGATTCTTCGATTGCTCTAAGTATAGACGCCGGTAAAAATTTGATAGATATGCAACCTGCTAAAAAAGAGGTTGCTAAAAAAGCGCAAGCTGTTAAACCAAATAACAGAACTCAATTGGCTCTTGCAGCATTATCTGACAACTCATTAAACACAGCAAACAATATCGCTCGAGAAGAGCTGATTAAGTGTACGGATTTCTCAACTATTGATGCAACATTGCAATTCCATATTGTAATGTTGTTTGATATGGAAAAAATCTATGGACCGGAGAAATGCCTCATTCTATTAAGATCTCAAACCTCATTTGCTATGCTATGGGGTGATGAGGCTCCTAAATCAATTCCTTCAGAGCTAGTAGAGTCTATTGCTTTTTGGGAGGCATGTTGCTTGTCTGATCTAAATAAGCAAGATGAAGCAATCGATATTTTACAAAAGCTTTTAGATGCAAATAATTTTAAGTTTGAGTTTTTACGAGTAGAAGTTCTTCGTAGACTTTGTTATGAACTTCTTCAGGTTGGCCAATTTGAAGAAGCTTTAGCTCTATTTGCAACACCAGATCTTCCTCCTGTAACAGATGAACTTTGTGGAGAATCTGTTGCCTTGTTTAGAATGAGCTATGCAAGAACTCTCTTCCTACTAGGAAAAACAGGAGAGTCAGAGCTGGAAATTAAAAAAATAGTTGATGAGCTTAGTTCTCAACCTGTTTTGAAAGCAACAGCTCTTCTATTCAATGTTGAGCAATTGCTTGCCGAGAATAAAGCAACTAAAGCGATAGAGTTGTTTGAGAAAAATAATGATTTAGAGGATCTAAATGCAGCAACTCCTCGTGTTAAAGCTTTGTTGCTTTGTAAATATGCACAATCATTAGCATTAGATCCTCAGACAAAAACTGAGACAATAAACTCTGCAGTAGCAGCAGCAATTGAATCTGTTGATATGGTTTACTCTTCTGAAGAGCGCATGATTTGTTTAGAAACATTGATTCAAGTTTTGGCTAAACTTAAGCGCTTTGATGATGTTCGTATCAGATTGGCAGGGCTAATTGAATATGCACCTAACTCTTCATATGTGGCTAGAATTTTACGTCAAATTGCCAGAAATTACTTCACAGAAGAAGAATATGAGCAAGCATATTGGATTTATCAATTATATCTGCATTCGTTCTCAAATGACGAATATGAATATGATGTATTACTGGATTCTGGTGATTGCCTAATTGAATTTAACAGACCACATGAGGCTGCTCTACAGTTTAAGAGAGCAGGTGAAATAACAAACGATACAGGTAAAAAGAATTTAGCTAATTTTAAAGCAGGATCTGCCTATTATAAATCTGAGCGTTATATGTTAGCTGCTGATTGCTTTGCATCAATTGTTGCAATTGCAGAAGATAAGAATGATAGTGTTTATATTTCAAGTCAATTATATCATGCTAAAGCAATTGAAAGATTTGATACAGTAACAGCAAAACTATTGTATAAACAGCTTGCAAATTCTGATGTTTTGGAGTTGAAAGAGCCTTCTCTTATTGCTGCTGCTGCGTTGAGTGTTGATGACGGAGAATTAAATCAAGCTCTGGAGTTGTACTCAAAGTTAATAGAATTAACTCAGAATAAGCAAGAAAAAGGCTATGCGATTGGTTTGTTGGGTCGTGGCTTTGTTGAGTTGAAGACAGGACATTATGCTGATGCACTAAAAAGCTTTGAATTAGCAGAAAAAGTAGAAAAAGGTGCTGAGTTCTCAATTAGATCTGCTTTCCTTAAAACTGAAGCTTTGTATTCTCTTGGACAAGAGGATTTAGCATACTCTAATACAGTTGCTTTCTTAGAGAAGTTTCCTAAGTCACCTTTAGTTATAGATGCAGAATTTTGGCTTGCTAAATATAATTTTAATATTCATAAGTACGACCAGGCAGAAGCAAGATTTTTGACTATTTGTGAGAAGTGGAGAGATTCTAAACAAGCTCCGATTTCATATCTGCTTGCCATTTATTCAATGCTTGAACAGAAGAAATATTCTGATGTTATTACTCATACAACAAAATGGTCAGATATTTATGATGATGCTTCCTTACTTGCAGAAATACAGTTTGTAAATGGTGAGGCAAGAAGTCAGTTGCTACAATTTGATCGTGCAGCATTGAGCTTTGCTCAGGCATCAAAAAATGCAAGCAATCAATCTTTGAAATTGCGCTCTATGATGCGCCAGGCAGATTGTTTGTACACCTTAGGTGCAGATAATGTAGCAAGATATGAAGAAGCAATTCCGATTTATAATGAATTAATGCTTACTCCGGGACAAGAACGGGGAGTAGTTGTTCAAATGGCTTACAAGTTGGCAAAATGCTATGAGAAGTTAGGTCAGAATGATTTGGCAATTAATGGGTACTATGTAAATGTAATATTGCAGGTAGAAAATTGGGCGAGCGAAGCTTCTGGAACAAATGTTGTAGATTATCTGAATGCAATCGGTGGCTCAGTGTGGTATGCTCGTGCAGTTGTCGATGCTGCTGCATTATATGAAAAAGAAGGCTCTTTTGATTCTCTTAAATCTGCAGAAGCTATTCTTGGTAGAATTATCGGCACACAATTACCATGTGTTGATGAGGCAAAGCTATCTTTGGAGCGTATTAAAGGCCGTTTTTTGAAGATGATTATTTCGACAGATAAAAAGTAGAATAAATTTTGATTGGAGAATGTATAATGACAAATATTAGCTTTTTTATTGAAAATGGCGGTCCAATTCTTTGGATTATTATTGTGATGGGTATTATTGGCGCTTTTGTTTATTTGGAGCGTGCTTTATATCTACATCGTTCACGAATAGATGTTGATGACTTCTTACAAGGAATATTTAATTCTATGAGTCGAGGAAATGTAGCAGAAGCAAAGCTTTTATGTGAGGAAACTGTTGGCCCAGTTGCTCGTCTTACATTAATGGCAATTACAACATTGTCCAGATCTCCTGAATCTATTGAGAATACATTGAAAGATGTTGCAGCAGGTGAAATTGCACGTATGGAACGTAGGCTTTCAGTTGTTTCTTTGATTGCTCATGTTACACCTATGTTAGGTATCCTTGGAACAATTATTGGTATTTTGAAATCTTTAATAGCAATGCAAGCAGAGGCTCCTATGGTGCAGACAGGAGATATTACTCCTGGCTTGATTTATGGCTGCATTACAACAATTGCAGGCTTGGTTGTTGCTATCCCATGCTACATCGGATTCCAATTGCTTGTTCTTAAAATTGATCGCCTGGTGTTGGATATCCGTTATTGTGTAACAGAATTAATAAATTTCCAATGCAAATTTCAAAATGAATCGCCAGCTTTCTTAGCAGAACAAAAAGAAGAAGAAATTGATGCTTCAGCGAAAACTCATGATGCAGAAGAAACAGGAGAAAAATAATGAGTGCCTCTGAAGGAAAGCAATCAAATAATACAATCGAGATACCTGAGTTAGGGTATGTGCGATATTCTCCAAAGGTAAAAATCTATAAGTTTTTCTTTTTGATTGTACCTTGGTTCAATTTGGCTCTTTTGGTTTTTGCTTATGTATATTTTTCTCATGCATTAAGTGTTGTGCCAGGAGAAAGAGTCCAATTGCCAACAACAGGGCAGCATGCAGGACTAAATTCCGGATTGATTATAACTGTTCGCCCAATTTTTGCACGCGATTCTTTTGCAGATAGCAAGGAACAAAGTGGATATGCGGATGAATCAATACCTGGTGTAACACATAATGACGCTCTTCCTGCAGTAATTGTTTTCTTTAATGATGAACGTTTTAATTTGTCAATTTCACATCGATATTTGAGCTTCGAAGAGGCTCTTAGAAAAGAAATCCTTGCCCAAGATCAAAAGAAAGCTCTTGTTTATGCAGATAAAAATATAAGCTTGGGTGATTCTTTGAAGCTTATAGATGTACTCCGTAGAGCAGGAATGATGGAAGTCTGTTTTGTTGAAGATTTTGAATAATATATTATGACAACCAAACTAAGTATAAAAATACGAAAAGTAATTTCGCTATATTTTGACACATTAGGAGCATTAACTCTTTTTGTGGTCTTGATATTAGTTGTTTGGTTGTCCACAAATTCTTTACCTATAAGTTCTGCAGCTAAAAAAGCAGAAGATTTAAGGGAAAAGACAAAAGAACAGCGTGTACTGGAAAATAATGCATTTGTTGTGAAGTATATCAAAGGAGATGCATTAACACCTGCGAATAATCCTTCCACGATTGCTTTTGGAGGCGGAAATGATAATGTGGAAGACAGGGTAGCTTATTATAGTAAATTTGATTTTGGCTTCCCATTTACATCTCCAAGAGATGATATGATTTCTTTGATAGTAGAAAAGGATTCATCTAATTCTACTGATAATATTGGTGAGTTTATACAAAAACCAATAATTAAACTTGGAAATACAGAGAACAAAGCTCTTTCCAGCAAGCAAACTCAGCTTACAACAAAACAAAAAGTCGCAATCACAAAAGATGTCTCTCGTATTGTTTGGCAAGTCCCTGATAGCGTTTTAATGAATCGTATGCCAAAACCTGAACCATTACTTCGTCAATATGGTTGGCTTACAGGTAATATAGAGATGATGCTTACCATTGATGAGGATGGATATGTGTCTAATGTGGTCATATATTCAGTTGATGATATCGAGGCTTCATTACTACGTGAATTAAAGCGAATGCTTCTAGCATTACACTTAGGTAAGGTTAATGCAAATCAGACATTACCTGTCAGCCTTTCCTGGAATTTGCCATAATTTAGTGGGGATGCAATGTGTTGTAAGAATGTCGTTGCTATCATCCTAAATTGGGAAGGCCTTTCTTTTACAAAAAAATGCTGTGAGTCTTTGTCTAAAATGGATAATATAGACTCTCTACGTATTATAGTTGTAGATAATGGATCAACTACTCATACTCAAGAAGAGCTTGCGATAGAATGCCCAAATGCAGAAGTAATAAGTACAGGAAAAAATTTAGGCTTCGCGAATGGATGTAAATTCGGATACAAATATATCCAAGAACAAGGCTATGATTTTGATGCAATATGGCTGCTAAATAACGATACAGAATGTGATAAAAATGCATTAGATTCTTTACGTAATGCTTTATGTTCAAATGAATCGGTTGGTGTGGCAGGGTGTAATATGCTTCAAAGTACTGGAGCAATGGCAGGTAAAATAGTCCCAGGCGGGGTTCGTCTCGGTTTCCCATTATATACTCCAGTTTTACCAAAGCAAGGAAAGCATTTTGATTACCTTTGTGGTGCAAGTTTATTGATACGGCGAGAAGTTATAGAACAAGTGGGCTTTTTAGATACAGATTTCTTTTTCTTTTTTGAAGATGCAGAATTCTCATATCGCGTAAGAAAAGCAGGATGGAAACTCGCTATTGCAGAAGGAACTCCTATTCGCCATTATGGTTCTGCAGCAATTGGATCTCAAGCCTATAATAAAGTATATAATTACAGACGAGGACAAATGCTATATATCCAAAAATGTGCTTTTGGAACATTCTTTTATCGCATCTTTTTCTTAATATCAGGTGTGTTTATTTATGCACTTCGCGGTAGATGGGCAGCCTTTCGAGCAAACACACGCGCCTGCTTGTTTCGCTAAATCGCCTTTACTTTGTCTTTTACTTCTTTAGCGGCCTCAATAAAAATGCAATCAATAAAATGATTGCCGCTGAAATAATCGTCGCGGAAAGCGACCACCCTGGCAGCTGAACTGTTGCACCAGGTAATTCAGCGCCAAATTCTGCAATCTTTATGAGCCAGTCCGTAAAAGCAATATTCGCCGAATTAAATATAATTGCCAGCTCATATGAGAATATTCCGCTTAACATTGATAATGCCGCTGTGAGCACAATAAGAAATGCAAGCGGAATTACCAAAATATTACACAAAATACTTATCGGTGTAATTTGATTAAATAAATATCCCGTAGCAGGAATTGATGCAATAAATACTGCTATACTTACTGCTAATCCCTCAGGGATTTGTCGCACCATATCAAATACAACCTTTACAAAAAACAACTCGCGAATCTGCTCCCAGCGACGCTGCCACACGCCTGAATTCAAGTCTGCCTCAATTGCCCCAACGCGTGCCTCAGCAGCCTTTAATTTACGCCTTGCATATGCAGAGGAAATTGCCTCCTTGAGTCGCTCGGATAAACCAACCAATGGTGGTGCAAAAAGTGCAATGCCAATTATGCACACAAATGATAAAATATAACCAATATTGATTATTTGCAAAGGATTGATTATCTGTGTTATAAGCGCTGTTGCTGCAATTGTTGAAAGTAGCATTGTGCGACGACCCACAAGCATTGCACTATAGAAGATTAGCGACATAATACACGCGCGAATTGTGCTTGGGCTTGCTCCTGTAGCAATTGTATATGCAATAATTATTAGCGAGAAAATCAGCGTGCGAATTATTGGGTTTAGTCGCGTAATGGAAAGAAGAAGCACAACGATTGTTGCTACAATACCTACGTGTAAGCCAGAAATTGCAAATACATGAACAGTACCGGATTGACGGAAAATTTGTCGCGTCTTATATGGTATGTCAGAGCCATATCCAAGCACCATAGTTTTAACTATTGATGCATTCAACCATTTGCCTTCGCTTCCAAGAGAAAGTATTTCTGATGCATAGGAGCGCATGGAACTAAGTGTTGAAAGCGGGAATGGAAGGTCATATCGCTCATCACGAAAGCATTGCTTGTCGCTGCCGCTTACAGTAAGCTTTAACTCTTCTTTTCCATAGTAATTCTCTTCATATGTAAGCTTACCATGTAGCTGCCATCCGTCTCCTAATTCAACCATTGGAATATTTGATTCAAGTGTACCAATGGTTTTAGGACCAAACCACACTACACTTATTTGTGTTGGTGTGATTTTGCTTCCGCCAAAATCGTCAGGTATCTCATGTATATCAAATTTGAAATCTAAGCCACCTGTTCCACGCTTTGTGGTGAAGCGTCGCGGAGCCTCTGAGATTCGCCCAACAAATGTGGCATCGCTACTTTCCTCTGCCATCTCAAGAACAGTCTCAAAATCGTAGAGTTCAACTTGTTTTGAGTGCATTGCATTTGCTAATGCTATGATAAACAGAGTCGCGTAGATAAAGAATGTTCCAAGCCTCTCACCAAAGCTAATTCGCTTCAAAAAAGGTAGTAAGCAAAGATAGAGCACAAAGCATCCGATTCCTGCATAAAGAATTGGATATGGGTTTGCTTGTGTTGTTGCTCCGATTGCTGTTCCGGTTGAGAAAATAATGGCTGGCATTAGTAACGGATAGCGAACTAATTTCTGTTTGTTGGTAACCATATTTTTTCTCAAAGCTTAATGTAAAAAGGCAAATCGGAGCAGGAGAGGAGCAATAAATTAAATTGGCTTTAGATATGTCTGAATTGTAATTGCTCCGCCATTGAAAATTACAGGAGCAAATATGTCATTATAATTCATTGAATCATATGTGCCAAAATCATTTAATGTCTTTCTTAGGCGATCATCTTTAACCAAACCTGTATAGATGTAGCAACCATTCAAATCAAGACCGTTTGGTCCATAAAAGAGAAGTGCACGAATATTGATTGTAGATGTAAGTGTTACAAATGAATCTTGGTGAACATGTATGCCGGCATCTTTGATTTCCATTGGGTTATCGCAAATATCAGAAGGGATGCGAGTAGATGCTGTTGTGGAGCGCTGCCAATCCTTGATAATTACATTTCCACCGCCAGGAACTGTTGTTGCAAAATGATTTTCAATATAGACCGTGCCACAAGCTGCGCGTACATGCTTGTCTGCACCTGTATTGTCAGGATTGCTTGTCTCACCCACGCCACCATAAGCTGTAATCAAGCGTGTGGCATAGTTAGATGGATCTCTGCCATCGTTCACGCCATTGCATACGCGATTGTAGACAACAGCAATTCTTCCACCGCCACCACCACCTGCACCATTGTGCCAGCCTCTGCCACCATGTGCCTGGATTTTACCATCGCCATAGAAATGACCATTGATATCAATATTGATAGCACCACCAGCAGCACCGCCATAGTTTGTTCCATCAATATTTGAGTTATCTGCATTTGCGCAAATTGTTCCATCATGCTTAGCAAAGCCACCGACCTTAATGATGATCACGCCACCACCATTGTAGGAATAATTTCCTCCTTCTTTTGTGGTGCCGCCAGAACCAGATTGTGTAGGATTGATGATAGAGTCGTAGCAAAGTGATTTGTTTATGAAGTCAGCACCAACCTTTGTGCTTCCTTGTCCACCATGGTTTGCACCATAGCCTGGCTCAAGGCCTGGTGATGGTCCCTTGCCAGATGCAAAGCCTTTACCAGATGCAGAAATATATGCACGTGTACCAATCTTTAGATTGCCACCAATATTAAGCTTTAGCCACCACTTATCTTCGTCAGAATTTGCATGGTGTGTTACGCCACCGTCATTTACAATAAAGTCACCCTTTACCTGAAGCTCATTAAATGTGCCATCGCGTGAGGTTGCAATTGTAGCTACTGCCAAATAGCCAGCCTCTTGAAGCCAGCCTCCAATGACAGCAGGTGCCTCTTCATCCCAAATAATTGAGCGTGGATTTGATGCAGGCAGGCGTACAACCTCATTCTCTGTAGGCACATGCTTTAATGACCAATTTGCAGGATTGCTAGCAAGCGCATTGCTTGTAGATGAGCGTATCCATGTGTTAGTACGCATTACTGTGGCAGCTGCTTCTTCTGCAAATAATCCATTAGCAGTAACTGAGAGAAGCATTGCTAAAAAGGCTAGTTTATAGTGCTTTTTCATAATCTTTTCCTAAAATAATAAATATCCTAAAAAATCAACAAAGTGCAAATTCTTTCAACAATGAATGCTACGCCACAAGCTGCAGCTGCAACTGTAGGTAACTTTTTGTCTTTCAATGATAGTATAAGTGCTACAACGAAACCCATTATAGCAGAAATCAAAGGAATAGGTGAACCATTTTTTGTGGCAGCGTCTGCTGTGATATCTGCCGTTGAATTGAAAATATCCGGGAAAATCATTGCTGAGAGCAATGCAAAAGGCATATATTTAAATAATGCCACAAGAAATGGATTTGTGAGCTGCCTTCTGAGAAGAAGCAAAGGAACTGCACGTAGAAGATAAGTAATCAGAGCAGTGAGAAGTACAGCATAAAGGATTTGAGTGTGGGTTAAATTCATTATTCACCCTCCTTTTGTGGCAGGGTGTTATCAGCCTGCTCTTGCTCTGTAGCATTTTTCTCAGGATAAATTGCACTGATGATTACAGCTGCTGTAATGCCAGCAATTAAAATGCTCCAACTTCCATTTGGGCGAATGCACAATGGCAAAAACTTCAATGTGATATTTAGAATTGCAGCAATGCTAATGCAATAAAGCATAGGACGAAATCGCTTTGCATCAGGAATAATAATTGCAACAAACATTGCATAAAGAGCAATTCCTAATGCATTGATTACGCATTGAGGAAGAAGTGTGCCACCTATTACACTAAGAAGAGTTCCAAGATTCCAGCCAGCATATGAGCTTAGAAATAGACCCATCATATAAGCAAATGTAACAAGTGTTCGCTGCTTCAACGCAACAGCGATAATCTCATCTGTATCAGCCATTGCAATCATCATGCGCTGCCAAATTGATATGCTTGGGGAAAGCCTCTGCGAAATTGCCAATGCCATCAAAATGTAGCGAATATTTAGCACAGTTACCGCAATGCAAATTTCAAAAATACCACTGCCAATATTTGCCACCTTAACAAGTGCAAATTGTCCTGTGCCGGATATGTGTGTGAGACTCATTAGGATTGGCGACCAAATAGGGAAACCACTCTTCAGTGCATAAATGCCAAAGGCAAATCCCACAGAGAGATATCCAAAGAAAATTGGCAAGGCGTCAATCAATCCCTTTTTAAGTTGCTTATTCATAGGTGCTATAACAGTTCGGCAAAAAGCATTTGATTATATTCAACTCAGTTCAATTCAAGGCCTGTGATTTGCTTAATTATTTGCCGTAATGCTCATGCTTGCTGTCGCGTGACATAAGGGTGCCCACTGCCTCAAGTGGAGTAGCCTTGCCCTCAAGCACAGATTTAACTGCAAAGCAGATTGGCATATCTACGCCATAAGCATCTGCCAAATCGCAAACAATGCTGCAATTCCATACGCCCTCAGCCACCTGCTGCATACCATTGCAAATATCTGCTAGCTTTTCGCCCTTGCCAAGCCTTTCGCCTACGCCACGATTACGGCTATGACGGCTAGTGCAAGTAACCACAAGATCGCCAATACCACTTAGACCGGCAAATGTATTTTGATTACCACCTAGCACACAACCAAGGCGAGCCATCTCAGCCAATCCGCGAGTAATAAGTGCTGCACGTGAATTGTCGCCAAAACCAAGTCCGTCGCTCATACCTACAGCAAGAGCAAGTACATTCTTGATTGCACCACCTAGCTCTACGCCAATGGTGTCGGTAGAAGTGTACACACGGAAACGCTTGTTAGAGAAAAGCTTTTGTATGCGAAGTACGCGCTCAACATCATTACACGCTGCCACAACAGCTGTTGGGATTCCACGAGATACTTCCTCTGCATGGGAAGGACCGGACAGTGCCACAACATCCTCAATGCCGAGTAGTTTAGATGCAGTACGAGTGAGGCGTTTGCGTGATTTTTCGCAGAAGCCTTTAGAAACGCTTACAACATCACAATTCTTAGGTAGCTTATCTGCCAACTGCATACAAACAGAATCATAGAAGTGAGAAGGGATAGCAAGAATCACCACCTCAGACTCTGCCACAGCTTTAGCCATATCAGCTTCAAGCTGAATAGAT
This sequence comes from Kiritimatiellia bacterium, assembly GCA_017648065.1. GTDB lineage: Bacteria > Verrucomicrobiota > Kiritimatiellia > RFP12 > UBA3636 > RGIG990. Next base: position 14,278 of record JAGCJJ010000036.1, read on the forward strand.
TCTGGAAGAGTAACGCCAGCAAGGTATCGAGGATTTTTACGTGTTTGGCGCATTTCCTCAATATAATCAGCAAAAGGACCCCAAATAGTTACATCGTGACCATTATCATTTAGAAGCATAGCAATAGCTGTGCCCCAACCACCATCACCGATAACGCAGATTTTGCTCATAATTACTTATCCTTTTTGAAAGAGAATCTATTTTCGCAACCATTTATTAAGCGTTGGATATTTGACTTATGCTTAATAACAATCAGGGTAGCCAAAAGAGTAATTGTAATTTGAATAATGCAATTATCGGCAGAAGCATAATCAATAAACCAAGTGCCGATAGCTACATAGATCGCAGCAATAATAGAAGCCAGGGAAACGTAACCAGAAGCTCTAAAGATGATTGCCCATAGAACAAAACCAGTGAGAGCAGAAATTGGAGCAATACCAATTGCAAGGCCTAGACCAGTTGCTACGCCCTTACCACCTTTAAAACCAAGAGTGAAAGGGAAGGAGTGACCAATTAGAACGCTGATAGCACCTGTGATAACAACATATGCTTCATTCAGATTTGGTTCTTCGCCAAAGAAATACTTTACTGCGCAAGGGATAACAACCACAGCAGTTACACCTTTAAGCATATCAAGAATAAAGGTAATGATGCCGAGCTTTTTGCCTAGATTACGAAAAACATTTGTTGCTCCGATATTTTTGCTTCCAAGGGTGCGAATATCTACGCCTTTTGTAAGACCTGCCAAGTAACCAAAAGGAATAGAGCCAATAATATAGGAGAAAATAGCTGTAAGAATTATTGTTTTCATTATATAATTATCTGTATAGGAATTATTGTGAATAAAAAGTGCGAAAATCAGCCTTAAATTTTATTATATAAGTAAAAAAATAGCAATAAAAACTTATCGCACAAAATGTGATGCCTAGAAGTGCGAAGTTTTGAATCACGAAAGGCAAGAAAAACACGAAAAGAGGGAAAAATGCAGCGAGAAACTTTGTCCCCAATGTCTCCTATGTCCCCAATGTCTCCTACGCTGCAAAATTAGTGTCCTCGTGCTGCACATATATTTTAACCCCACCACATATATTGCTTCGCAATGCTTCATATGCCGCAGGCATGCTTCATGGTGCTTTGCACCGCTTCATAGCATTCCTTGCTGCTTCATCTAACAAAATTACTGGTGTGAGGTGCCTGAAATTTGTGAAGGGCTTCTCACACATCCCTAAAATTTATTCATTCGCAACTGAGATAATCAGTGCGCATACGAAGGCGCTCTGCACCTGAGCCTTCGGAGGCGAGAGGTGCGCGAGCGATAGCGAGACGCTCCTCTCGTTTATTCCGCCCAGTACTCAAAACGGGCCTAGCGTGCTTTGCACGCACGCATTGCGTGAAAACTCTTAATTCATTAGGGACGATTAGACGATTAAACAATTGTACAGGCAGTTTAGCGCTTAGGGGACCTTGGGGTGGGTAGAATTTTGGCTCTACATTTTTCCTATTTCACATTTTTTGTGAATTGCGAGCATTTTATTATAGATTTTGGCATAAAAACCTAGTTTTTTATTCATTGAGAGAATACACATAAATCTGATTATAAAACAGTTAATAAGTTGAAGTTAAGCCCCAGAATGCAAATTACAGCTGCCGAAGGAATGCAGAGACGCGGGGTCGTGGGGGTCGCAGAGAGCCGTAACTCCAGAAAAACACTAGTGGAATGAGCTTTGCCTTAATCATTGCTTTATCTTTCGAAGCAATTTGGCAAATCTCATCCACTAGTGTGCTCGCCTAGAAGTTCATTAAGATGCGGAGGCGATGCACGTGATGCACGGGATGCTTGCATGATGCACGGGATGCTCAGGACGCCAAATGGACCGCAGAGACTTCGCACGTCTAGCCATCACGTGCAGCAGCTCCGCGTCTCTGCGTCACTTATTCGCATTTTTGTCATAATGTGTGTTTTATCTTTCCTATTGAATTGACAGATTATGTGGTATTATGGTACTTTAATTGAAAATATTGTGTTACAAGTATTTATGAATGACACATATGAAATAGATGAATAAAGGTTTTATTCATACCTAAATGAGGTAGTTGTTGCCAATTGGATTTTCCCATTTGTTTTGATTGTTCAATAACAAGAGGTTTACAAATTAGGGTTTAATTATTAGTTGATATTGTTATATTAATGCTATAGTAATAGGTTATATTATGAAAAAAATATTGTTTATTTTGTGTTCTATTGTTGGCTATTGTGCTATTGGTGCAGATAATTTCTGGCTATATGATTCTGCTGCCAAAACAATGACATGGGAAGATGAAACAGGCTTTATAAATGTTGTTAAAACATCAGGTGATGATGGTTCTTCTATTGTTATTAAAGAAGGTGTAAACAGGGGAACAACAACAATTCAAAATCTTGATCTGTCTTTACCAATTAAAGATGCTAGCGGTAATGAGTATGTTATTACAGAATTCTTAGGTTCAAATCACTCTGCTTTTGGATATAATTCAACAATTACAAATGTTGTTTTGCCATCTGGATTAAAAACGCTTCCACCTTTTGCATTTAAGAACTGTTCTGAGTTGATTTCTGTCACATTAAACGATGGATTAGAGATAATTGATAATGAAGCTTTTAATGGATGCTCGGCACTAAAGCAGATATATAATTTTTTCCCATCTTCATTGGTAGAAATAAAGTCAAAAGCATTTTATTCCTGCTCGGCATTAGAATGTGGTGCCGTAATTTCTGGGGTTACGAATATGGCGGATAGAATCTTTCATTCTTCTTCTGTGCGTTCGTTTGATTGTGAGCAGGCTCCATTAAAAATTCTCCCTGAGTTTACTTTTTATAATTGTAAGCAATTAACAAATGTTGTCTTATCTCAAGACTTAGAGGTTATAAAGGATGGTTGCTTTGAGAATTGTTATGCTTTGACCACCGTAAAACATTTATTGCCTAAATTTTTGACAAAGCTTGGTTTTGGTTTAAATAATCCTGTGTTTTATGATAATAAGGCTTTGCAAGGCGAGGTAATTGTTGGACCATATTTGGAGGAGATAAATCTTCGAACCTTTAGAGGAAGTAAAATAGGGTCTTTTGTCGCAGCAAAAAATGGATTAAAATCACTCGGACAGTTTTGCTTCTATGGATGCAATGATTTGACAAATATTGTTCTTTCAGCAACAATTGAAAAGCTAGATTATTCTATACTTGAAGGAACAAGTAGTAGCTCTGCACAACGAAAAATTTACTTAAGGAACTTTCCTTCAGGTGGCATAACTTCATCTTTGTTCAATGGAACAAAGCGTGAGTGTATCACTATCTATCTTCCATGGGATTATCAGGAAGAGTGGAGAACCTTTGCTGCAACAAATTCTGGGCATAATTTCATTTTCAACAAACAAGCTGGTGCTCTTCCAGAAAAAAAGAACGAGCTTGGAACTTGGCAAGCTACAATTACCCAAAATGTTGGATGGTGGAAGGAGTCCCCAGATCCATTACTTATTTTGATTAAGTAGTTGTTGTTAGGTACCATAAGTGCACGCAATGGAAATTTACTTTTATTTTTTTTGACTACTAACGGATAAATATAAATTATGAAAATGAAAAAATCTTTGTTGTTTGGTTGCTCAATGCTGCTTTGTGGTAGCGTGTATGCTTCTATGTATGCGACAGGTGGAACTGAAACATTTGTGCCAGGAACGACAGATGTTGTCCATACTTTTACTGAAGATGGTACATTTACATTGTCTCAAGATATGACACTTAGACTTATCGTGGTCGGTGGTGGCGGCGGCGGTGGAAAAGACTGTGCTGGCGGTGGCGGCGGCGGTGGTGTAATCGAAGCAGATAATGTTTTGCTTCCAGCTGGTACATATACAATTACTGTGGGTGCTGGTGGTGCTGGTGCAAAATCAACAAATGGTTCCATTGGAGGTCAGTCAACAATTATTGATTCTGAAGGGAATGTTTTATATAGAGCACTTGGCGGCGGTGGTGGCGTTGGTTGGTCAGGTTCTGCTGTTGTTAGCACACCAGAAGCACCATTTGCTTCAGGAGGTGGTGGCACTAATAGGAAGCCTGGTTCTGAACCAGGAGATCCGTCACAAGGTCATGCGGGTGGTACAATCAGTGATAAAAACCCACAAGGCGGTGGTGGTGCTGGCGGACCAGCTATAATTAATGGAACATCAATTGGTAGTGGTGGACCAGGCATAGTTAGCGATATTTCAGGTAAAGAGGAAATGTATGGTGCCGGCGGTGGTGGCGGAAGCTATTCTGGTGGAAAGAGACTATTGAATAGCGTTCCAGGTAAAGGTGGTGATGGCATTTATGGCTTTGGAATTCCGGAACCATATACTGCAGCAACAAGTCCTTTCTCCCATGGTCGTGATGGCTTTGGTGGTGGCGGTGGCGGAGACAACAATATTATTAAAGGTGGAGCCGATGGTGGTTCTGGTACTGTTGTTTTTAGATTGTCTAATCTTGATGCTGAAGAACCAACCCCTTATATTTTAACACATGGGCTTGTTTCTGCTACTCCATTTTCTGCAGTGCTTTCTGCTTCTGTTTCTGCTTTTGGTATGGGTGCAGATACAGTTGCTTTGAGTGTAGAGCTGGCTGATGATGCTGCAAAATTAGAAAATGGAGAAGGCTCTATAGTTTCTATTGGAGCAGTAACAGCTGTAGGCGTCTATGATAAATTAATTACAGGACTTTCCCCTGCGAAGAATTATTATGCAAGGTTTGTTGCTGAAAATAATCTTGGTAGCACAACAGTTTCTGATATATTTTCTTTTTCAACGTTAGAGCAAATTGAGAACTCTATTGCTGTCGCTTATACAAGCCCTTATGCAGGGTTGTGGCAATATGTAAAAAGTGGTTCACATGGTTTAGACTTTAATTTTGATGAAAATTCAGAAGGGTTGACAAAGCAGCGAGGAACAGTAATTGCAGGATCAGGTTCAAAAGCAGATAGTGCTATTTATAGTTCTGGATATGTTGATGAATCAGGTGTAACATGGAAATTTTCTGCTAATAAACAATACGGCTATATTGGATATATGTGGATGGATGCGGGACACACCTATCATATAGCAGCTGATTTGTGGGATAGCGAAAAACTTGCTGTTGATGATGTTGTGCTCTTTTCAATAACAGATGGTACAGGTCAGGGTGTGGTTGCTACTATTGACTGCAAGGAAACTGGCTGGCACAAAGTCCAGATTTGGTTTGGAGGTAGCTCAAGTGGTGCTGGTGTTCGTACAGGGCATCAATATGGCTTTGCATGGAATAAGGATGGCACAGAGTGGTTGCTTTCAACTCCAGGCGATGGCTGGAATGTTTATGAAAATACAGAAACAAATGTATTTCTAGTTACTAGTTATCCATGGAGAAGCATTAACATGGCTCAATATAGTGCTAGCTCTGCCTCTGCTAATTTTACATTGTCATTGGGTGAATCTGAGGCAGGCCCAACAAAGCTTCTATGTGTTTATGGTAGTGCCTATGGTGCAGAAGATACAAATGCTTGGGAAAATGTTGTTGTTATAAATGATGGGCAAGAATATGATTCATCAAAGCAGGAGGTTTCTTACACATTAAATAATCTACCAAAGTTGTGTCTTGTGCGTTTTTGTGCACTTCATGAGGATGGTACAACTACCTGGACACAAACAGTGCCTATCAATTCATCTATGGATGTTGATGTTTCTAATCTAGGCGTTGACCATGATGGTGACATAGGAACCTTCAAGGTTCGTGTGGTTGGTGAAAATCTAACTGCAAAGCTATGGCTATCCACCTCTGCTACAATGGAAAATGCTAAGGAAATAGCGCTATCAGAGATTACTGCAACAGGAGACTATGGGTTTACCTCTGAGCTTAATCCAGAAACGACATATTATTATTACTATGAGGTAGAGGATGCTGAAGGAAATTCTGCAAAAACTACCATTGCCCAGTTTACAACAGAAGGTCAAGCGGAGCTTTCAAGTGATATTTCTTTTACGACTTATCGTCATACAATTACTGTCTCATATAATCTAGATGTGTTTGGAGCAGGAAATGCAACGGAAGTATTTTTGATTTATGGTGAATCAGAGGAAGATTTGTCTCAAAAAACAACTTCACTTAAAATAACCAATGAAGGTAGCTTAAAATATATTGCAACAATACCTGGAGAAAATAGAAAAATATACTTCAAGCTTGTCGTTAAAAATACAGCACCTCTTGGAACAACATGGGAAACCTATTCTGATATTTTTTCCACTAAACTTACCGATGAAAATGTTTCATTTAAATGGAATAGAGATTTTGTAGAGGGTGAGTGGACTTCTCGCGAAAATTGGAAACACGATGCATCTTCAGATGATAATACTGCTGGATGGCCAAACAGTTTAAATGCGAGCTGGAATTGCTTTGTTGGTTTTGAAAATAATACCAAAGCACGCATACATGTTGGCGGATCATATAAAGCATTTTTGAGATTAGCTTCCGAAAATAGCGATATAGTTATCTATGGAGATGGAGCAGATGCTTCGTATTTAGATTGTGGAGATGCGCATGGTGGAAAGATGAATGGCACCTCTGTAACTTTTGAAAGTATTCGCATTACGGAATTAGATATTTGGGATTACACCATTGGTGAATCTAATCACACTAATGCAGTGGTAAAATATAGCAAAGGAACTGTTGCAACACATGGTGGAAACAATATGGCTATCCAAGGAACGAACTCTTGCCTTATCGTAGAGGGAAATTCCTATGTGACAAATTCATATTTATTGCGTCTTTCCGCATCAGGCACATCTTTAGTAGTAGATGATTCTTATTATAGAGTTGGTTCAGTAGCTGTTACAACGCCAAATTCTGACTATGAACAAATAGTGAAAATAAAGGGTTCATCAGCAGTCTTTGAAGTGCTAAATGGTCGGTTTAGTGACTTGAAGGGTGATGCAGGTCATAAGTCAGGTTTCTTCCAAAAAGATATTCCTTCTATAAATAGTTTAACAATGCTGTTTGAAGTACCAGCAACAGGTTGGACAAATGGGGTTCCATTTATCTACAGAGGACAGAATAAAAATGAGCTTCCTTTTGCTCAATATCAGCTTGCAGAAAGTACAGGTAAAATACAGATAAAGGTTGATGCTGCAGCAATGAAGCAGCTAAATTCAAAAACTGTCGAACAGCATATCCTTGGCTGGAAGTCTGGTATTTGTACTGACAATGTTGAATTGGTTGATTCTAAAAATGTTATATTGCGATATACCTATGGGTGGGATGAAACAACAAATACACCTGGAGTATTGTTCGAGCCAGAGGTTGCGGGCGATTTGCCAACAGGTATTTGGTGTCGTGCAGAATCAACTGCAGGAATGATAATAATCATAAAATAACTACAAAAAAGCGTCCTTCGGGGCGCTTTTAGCTTGTCTATTTTTTATATTAAATTTTTATTATAATTCAGGTGAAGCTATGCAACCAAAACCAGAATATCCACGTATGCAATTTCGCAGAACTCAATCTTGGGAAAACCTTAATGGTGAGTGGGATTTTGCTGGGTGCAACGAGATTTTTCTGCATTGGTCATGTTGAGAAGTAAGCAACTTGATGCAGATGTCGCAGTCGATAGTTGAAAAATTCTTCAAGCCTTCCAGATTTCTCAAGTGTGCGAAGAGGAATCATTCCTTTTGCACCTCTGAGAGACCAAAAGCGGTGGTGCCGGAGCCTCTAGTCTTATCTCCTGAAACGCACGCGCGCGCCCACGCGCATAATGCGCGAACGCGCCTACGCGCGGGTGCCTGCGCCCAGGCGCGTCACATGCGCGCGTGTGCTAACTTTTTGCCAAGATTGTCAATTCAGCTCTCTCAACCCCCTTATTTTACTAGGGTGCGATAACAATTTTACATAATGTGCTATTATTAAATCGTCAAAAAGACAATATCTTTACAAAGGTATTATTTTTGAATGAAATACTCAGGGGGTGTAGGTACGAATTGGTGATTTTTAACGACATTAGAAAGTAAAACTATTAAAAATCCCTTATTTTTCGTAATTAAACGCTCATTTTTTTAATTTGGTATGTTAGAAAACAAAAAACAAAAAACGAAAGGAACTAATTATGCAAGACGAACAACCAAAGAAATATGAAATAGGAATAATAATATTCTTTTTTGCGGCAATATGTATATTCCCAAGTTGGTTTATAGGAATATTATTATTTTGTGTATTGTTATACTTCGGATTTAAAAGCGAAGAAAATAGCAAGACTTTGCGTGTGTCAAAAAATGAATATCAAAATTTAAAGGAATTAGATCAACAAATTTATGAGGCAGAGGAAGAGCTTAAAAGAGTGATAATGGAGAAAATGGTAGAGCATGGTGATGACAAAGAATATGTTGAGTCATGTATTAGCGAATTAAACAAAATAGAATTTGAGCGCAATAAACGCAAAGAAGATAACAAACGCATCAAAATTGACCCAACCCTCAAGTAAAACTCTATTACGAGACAATATACATCAAAAAGGAGTATGGTATTTTTATAATCTTAATCATGCTAAATGGCAATTTATATAACATTTAATTAACTAATAAATAAGGAGAATCTATGGGAAACGAATGGAAATTAGTGACGATTGGGAAACTGGGACAACTTATCTTAACGTAAATGAACTATAAAATAATACTATAGACAGGTGCAAATTTACAGAAAAAACCCTTGCGTTATCAAATGTTAATCATTCCTATTAATCCCTTAATGTTCCAATAGGAACTATTAAAACACCATCTTTACGACGATAAGCATAATTACCTACACCGGTTAAAACCATTTTGAATGATGGAGCTTTCATTTTTGTTGTATCAATATTTGCTTCTAACTTGTTTAGGGTTTTCACTCCTTCTTCAATCCCTTTATCTCCACCAAGTTTAATTTCAATTAAACCATAAGAGCCGTTACGCAAATGAACAACAGCGTCACACTCTAAATCATTTCTATCTCTATAGTGATATACCTGTCCATCCAAAGCATCTGCATAAATACGTAAATCTCTGATACATAAGTTTTCAAACATTAATCCCATTGTTTGGAGGTCATTTATTAAATCTTTTGCCCCAAGACCTAATGCAGCAGTTCCGATAGAAGGGTCAGTAAAGTAACGAGTATCAGAAGCCCGGATTGCTGTTTTAGAACGTAAATTAGGATTCCAAGCTAGAGAATCTTCTATAACAAAAATCTTCTTTAATGCAGAGATATATGAGCTGATAGTTGCATTTTTGTTTGTTAAATCTTCAGTATCCTCATTAGCATAAACATCTTGTGTTATTGATGATATTTTTGCTTGCGAAGCAATAGAGCGCGCATATGAACGCAATATACGTTTAGTTTTTTCAGCATCCCTTTTAACGTTATCAATTCGTGAAATATCATCATTGACCACAGCATCAAAGTAGTTAATTGCCAATTGTAAAGCAACATCAGTATTTGTTCCAATAGATTTAGGCCATCCACCGCGACAAATTAAAAATGCAATTTGTTCTAAATCTAAACTATTGGTTCCGGAAACTTTCTCATTATCAGAAAATAAATCAGCCAAAGAAACGCTACCATTACTTTCACCTGATTCATATAAACTCATTGGACGCATCAACATGCGAGAAATTCTTCCGGTACCACTATGTGATATTTCTGATAAATCAGCAGGTACAGCAGATCCTGTTAAAACAAATTGACCAAATTCATCACGTTTATCAACCTCAAAACGTATGGCATCCCAAAGTTTTGGAGCCAATTGCCATTCGTCGATCAATCTCGGAGTTTCACCATTTAACAGAAATGATGGATTCATATCAGCCATTTCTAAGTTTTGCTTTTTTTGAGCAGGATCCTGCATAAGTAATATACTTTTAGCAATTTGGCTTGATGTCGTTGTTTTGCCGCACCATTTAGCGCCTTCAATTAACACAGCTCCCGAACTGGCTAATTTTTTTTGCAAAATACTATCTGCTAATCTTGTTTTATATTCTTTCATATTGAAACTCCTTGATAATATCTATTAATATAGACTATATTTTGCTATTTTGCAAGTTTTTATTTTATGTTTTTGCAATTTTTCATTTGATGATTTTACAAAAATTCATTTCGTGTTTTTGCAATTTTTCATTTGATGATTTTACAAAAAATCGTGCATTTAATCTTGCAATTTACGTACTAAAAAGGCTGCATAATTCCCGGATAGGCATCACATTAACTTTAATTAAGCAGCGTTTGAGGACATAGGGACGAAATTTTGACGCTGCAATTTTTCCTCTTTTCGTGTTTTTCGTGCCTTTCGTGGTTAAATTTCGCACTTTTAAGCATCACGCTTACAGCAACAACCTGTCTCTTATTCCATAAGCTTTAGTATGAATTTTGCGCGATAAGGCGCAAAAATTGTAAAACTAGACATGGGAATGTTCTTTTTGGTACTATGTTAGCTATATTAATATTTTTTATATGAGGTTTATTATGAAAAAGTTTTTTATAGCAATATTTTTCGCTTTCTCTCTCCTTGTTTATCCTGCTTTTGCAGAGAAAGTAGATTCTTCTAATTATTCTAAAATGATAGAATTTACAATTAGTGGCTACAAAGGCTCTACAACACTTAATAATTTCCCTTTGCTTGTACGCTTCTCCGCAAATAATCCGGTTGGTTTCAATTATAAAGACATCGGATTAACAAAGGAAGATGTATATAAAAATCTTTGCTTTACAGATGGTGAAGATAATAGCCTCAATTATGAAATTGATACCTGGAATCCAGAAGGCGAATCTTTAATTTGGGTTTCTGTTCCTACTGTCCTAAGTGGAAAAGTTGTTATCATTAAAAGCTTTTACGGATTAAATGAGGACAGTGTAAATGTTGCTAATACACCTGCAGCTGTCTGGTCTGCAGCAGATTATGTTGCTGTATGGCATATGAATGAGGTGTCAGAGGATGGTGCATCTGTATTTGATGCTACAGGCAATGGCTTCACAGCAACTGCAAAAACCTCATATGCAAATCCAACCCTTTCAACCGAAGTGGCAATGTTTGGTAATGCGGTTAAAGGCACTACAAGTGGTGGCTTGTTCCTCCCACAAGGAGCTTTCTCTTGCTACAACACAGAGGAAGATAGAATGCAGGATCACTACTCTGTAGAGGGATGGATTAATCGTAATGGCAGTGGTAGTAATAATATTATCTTTTCAAGTGGTTTGTTGTGGGAATCTGGAGCTCAAATTGGTCTTCAAGGCTACCTTTATGGTAATAATCACCACAATGCTAAGAATGATATTATCCCAAAAAATGGCTGGGTTTTTATTGGTGCTACATGGGCAAGTAAAGGTAATGCAGCATACCTGTATTGCGGTTCAGACGATTACGAAAATGGGGAAGGTGTTTTCTTATTTAAAGGATTAAACAGAACCGATATAAGCACAGATTTTACTTCTTTCTCCATTAACTCTTATGCTTCTAACAATAATGGTGGTGAAGCATTTGGTGGTTATATGGATGAGCTACGCGTACGCCGCGTAGCAAGCTCTCAAGATTGGGCTGATGCAGTATATGCCTCTGGAAAGGAAAATTCAACATTTTTAGAGAGCAGTTTTGTTGCTACACTTAATACAGGTATCGAAGGCTTCCCAGGAAAGGTAGAAGCATTAACAACTACAACTGTAACAATTATTGGTTCTTTCCTTGCCTCAAATCCTGAAGAATGCACAGTAACATATACTCTAAAAATGGGTGATGAGGTTGTTGCTTCAGAAGTATCTTTAGGTACTCTAAATGAGAGTGCTCTTGCTTATGTTGAGCTTGATGACCTTTTACCAGGAACAACATATGATTTTATTTTTAATGTAAAATTTAACGATGTTGATGCATATAGCATAGGTGGATTTACAACAGAATCACTTTCAAAACCTGTTATCTCAAATGTAGGTGATAATACAGCTACAGCAAAGCTTACTGCAAATATTGTTGGTGAAAACTATGCAGCAGGCACATGTGAGGCAGTTTTCTCTACACTAGGTTTCGGTGAGGATATTGTAACTCCATTATCTTATGTTGACGGAGTGTGGGTGGCAGTCGCAACAACACTTGAAGAGGATATGGATTATGCAGTTCGTTTTGTATTTAAGCCAGTAGGAATGCCAGTAGTAGAGACTCCATTCTCAGATCCAATAACAACAACTGGTTTAGCAACTATTTCTCCATCTCTGTTTGGAATGCGTATGGAGCTGACAGTATCAGGTTATGATGGTACAGAAACATTAACAAATTTCCCTGTACTTGTTCGCATTCCTTCTTCTGTTGCATCAACAGTTAAAGATGTTAAAGAGATTAGATTTATTTGGGAGAATAATCTGCTTCTTGCATATGATTTAGAGGTTTGGAATCCAGAGGGCGAATCATTGATTTGGGTATCTGTTCCATATATTTCAGGTCAAGATACATCATTTATGATGGGATGGAATTTACGTCCAGGATTTAAGCAGCGCAGTGCTCATGCAGCAAAACGTGTTTGGCAGAAAGCTAATTATGTTGGTGTATGGCATTTCGGTACTCAGAATGAAGATGGTTCATTCCCGGACGCAAGTGGTAATAATGCAACAGCAATTCCTCTTACAAGCAAAGTAAATCCAGGTACAATTGAAACAGAAGGTACTTCTGCAAATGGAACTCCTTGGCATTTTGTAAAGGGTGGTGTAAGAGTTAGTGCTACAGATACAGCAGATTGGTTATTTGCAGAAACTGGTTACACAACAGAAGCATGGCTAATTCCTTCTGGTGATTTCAATCGTATGTTCCTATATTCAAATAGCAATAATGGTGGTAATGCATTGGCACTTGGTAAAAGCTCTGTTTATGTAATGAACAACAATTATGAAAATACACTATGGAGCGCCGAAGTCAGAAATCAACAAATTTGGCGTTTTACAACAACTTCATGGCGTTACAGTGGCGCTCCTGAAGGATCAGCAACAATCTTTTATGAAAATGCAAAACCATTAGCATCTTGGTCATATAAGAATGCTGTTTCTTTCACTGATAATGGTATGGGATTGACTAGTGGTACAGAAGGAAATGGCGTACTCAATTATCCAGTAGATGAGCTACGCGTACGCAGAGGAATGAGCTCAGTAGATTGGGTACAGGCTAACTATGATACACAAAAAGTTGGCTCTGATTTCTTGAGCTTAGGCGAGGTAGTAAAAATACCATTTGGCACAACAATTATCGTAAGATAATGTGCCACTAGCACTATTGTGCATTGAATTGCTTTATCTAAAAAAGTGCAGCATACATTTCTGCTGCACTTTTTTTTATGCTCATGCGAGCATGTCGCGATTGCCACAGTATCTAGCAATCCTGCCATCCTGCGCAATTCTGTAATCCTGTACCTTTTTTCGCAATTTTAGGCGTTGTGCTATTACTCTTCGTACCAGAAGTCAGCTTCGCTCTGAAGTGAAGCAGAAAGTATAAATTTGCCTGGCTCCAGAATTTGAATTCCGTTTGGTAAAGAATATGCCAAATCACGCTTTGGATCAATCTTCAGGATTATTTCTTTTGTTTCTCCTGCTTTTAGCATTACCTTCTCAAATGCAATAACTTTGCGTATTGGTTGAGTGAATTTTGCCTCAACATCAGATAAATACCAAATAATTGTTTCCTTGCCAGCAAATTTACCAGCATTCTTTACAGTAACACTTGCCTCAAGTCCTTTACCAACTCTCTTGACATTTACTTTACCATATTTATAAGTAGAATATGCTAAGCCATAGCCAAATGGGAACCATGGGCCATCCTCATCCTGTAAATCCTGGTAATCATGTGCTTCAGGTGTGATTTTGCCATGGCAGTTGTAGTAAATAGGGATTTGTCCAACTGAGCGTGGGAATGTGATTGGAAGCTTGCCACTTGGATTTACCTTGCCAACAAGAATTTCCATTGCTGCTGTTGGAGCTCTGCGTCCACTCTGCCACAACCACAATAGTGCATCCATTGACTTAAGTTCCTCTTGGAATGCCAATGCACGACCAGAGCAGCAAAGTCCAATAATTGGCTTGCCAAGGGCGGAAAGTGCCTTGATTAGCTCACGCTGAGCAGGTGGTAAACAAATATCGCGGCGAGATTTGATTTCGCCAGCCATCCATGGCAGCTCGCCAAAGCAAAGCATAATAATGTCAGCAGACTTTGCCACCTCAACTGCTTTCTCGCATTCTTTAGCATCGCCTGGAGCAGGTCTGTAATCCCAACCTGCACAACCACGAGCAAAGCTTAATGTTGCTTTAGGGAAGAATTTCTGTGCCACACCATATAGAGTCTCGCCATATTCAGGTGTTGGCTCAGCAGCTGCTCTCCATTGACCCAAGTGTGGGTGAATTTCGTCAGCAGATGGACCAATAAATGCAATGCTGTTTACCTTTGCTGGGTCAAGAGGAAGAAGCTTATTGTCATTCTTCAATAGAACCATTGTTTCGCGAGCAAATTTTAGCGACAAATCATCGGCATCAGGTAGGATGCATGTTTCCTCTCTTGTAAGCTCAGGGGCATAAGGATTTTCAAAGCAGCCTAGCTTGAATTTAACGCGAAGTACGCGAGCAACTGCTTCATCAACTGTTTCCATTGAAAGCTTGCCACTGGCAACTGCCTCTGGGATATTTCTATATAAGCCATCACCCATAGCCATTTCATTACCTGCATATAAAGCTTCAGATGTTTGCTCTATTGGGTCAGATGTGTAGCCCATATTGCCCATACGATGCAGTGCGCCACAATCAGAAACAACAAATCCACTAAAGCCCATGCGTGTGCGTAGCTCATCTGTGAGCAAAGCACGATTTGCAGGGATTGGCTTGCCATCCCACTCGTTAAATGAGCTCATCATTGTGTATGCACCAGCTTCAACGCCTGCTGCAAAAGGAGGAAGATACCACTCGCGCAGAGCCCGACTTGAAAATTCTGTGTATGAATAATCGCGGCCACCCTCGCAAGCAGAATAACCAACAAAGTGCTTTACACACGCTGCCACGCGGCCATCCTTTTGGAAGCCGCGAACTGCAGCAGCAGCAAAGCAACTGGCTGTATATGGATCCTCTCCGTAGCCCTCTACATTTCTGCCCCAACGTGGGTCATGGCCAACCTCAACCATAGGGCCAAGGCACCAGTCAATGCCACCATCCTGCCAGCATTCGCGAGCAGCAATGCGTTGTGATTTTTCTGTGAGGCTAGGATTAAAAGATGCTGCCTGAGCAAGTGATACTGGGAACATGGTTCTCCAACCATGAATTACATCAATTGCCCAAAGCAGAGGAATTCCTAATCGTGTTTCTTCAACAGCTTGGCGTTGGAATTTATTACGGTTCCTTGAACCTCCCATAAATTGGTACACAGAGCCACAGGTAGGGCAGTATGGATTATCAAGAGAGTAGTTGTCTGGATTTGGATCCACACCAATAGTGTCTTGGCAAAGCTGGTCCGCCTTTTCTTCTATTGTCATTCTGGAAATCAAATCTTTAACTCTCTCTTCTATTGGAGCATTTGGATTTTTATAAAGTGGTGTTTTGCCTTGCTTCTTTGTGTTATTTGTCTTTGCTTTCATGAAAAATGCCTTTATGGTAATGCTATATTGATTTTACTCTTATTTATATCTTATTTATCTCGTATTAGTTAGAGCGAATCCATACTGACATATTTGTGTCACCACGATTACTCCATAATGCATAAGGGATAGCAACAAATTCTCCTGGAATTTGATCAAATGTTTTATCTGTATAAAGTGCATCATCTTGAGCCTGCTCATAGAATGCTTTGCCCTTGATACAAATAGTTTCCTCTGGCAAGCCATCAACCTTAACTAATTCAAAGCTGCTGTTCTTATCAATAATCATATTGATCAGGCCATTAGGATTATCAATTGCTTCGCAAGCATAAACCAAAGGACCACGCATCAATGCAATGCGACCTGTGTTGCTTGGAACCTTTAGATTTGAGCGCATTACCTTAACTGGCATTTCTAAGTTGCACTCAATGGTGTCGCCTGTATTTACAATAAGCTTTACATAACCATTCTCAGGCTTTGTTTCAACAGATTTACCATTCTGAGCAAGTGTGTACTTATCACACCAGCCAGGAATTCTGATGCTCAAAGGAAGATTTTCCTTTGCAGAATCCTTAACTGAGATGGTGATTTTTCCGTCGTAAGGATATCCTCCGCAAACCTCAAATTCGCCTAGCTTATTCTTATAGGTGTTAGCAACTGGGATATTCAACAAAAGCTCATCGTCACTTATACTCCAAACATACTGAAGCATCTCAGGGATAAAACGACAGAAGTTTGTTGGGCAGCAGGAGCAGTGGAACCAAGGCTGACGCTCTCTTGAACCACAGTTATAGAAGCCTGTTGTGTCATTTAATTCCAAGTAGTTTGTGTAGTAGAAATTTTCGCCAGAAAGGCTTATACCACTTAGGATGCCGTTAAAGATAGAACGCTCCATTGTGTCAGCATAGTTTGCATCACCTGTGATGTTGAGCATGCGAGAAGCAAAGCGTACCAAACCAATTGCTGCACAGCTTTCAGCATACATCAAAGTACTGTTTGTTAAATCGTAATCCTTTGTGAATTTTTCACCCCAGAAAGCAGAACCAATACCACCAGTAATGTACATACGCTTTTGAGTGATACTCTTGTAAAGTCTTTCGCAAGCTTGGAACAAAGCATCATCATTTGTTAATGCAGCAACATCAGCCATACCGCTATATAGGTATACAGCACGTACGGAGTGACCAACGGCGTCGGTTTGCTCGCGAACAGGGATGTGTGCCTGGTGGTTGATGACATCCCTGTCGTTTATGCCTTCAACCTCAACAAAGAAGTTTGGTGCACTCCCACGTTCATCAATAAAGTATTTAGAAAGCTTCAAGTATCTTTCATTGTCAGTTGCTTTGTAAAGACGAATCAGAGCTAGCTCAATTTCTTCGTGACCAGGAGCACCGCGTCTTTTACCTTCTTCATCGCCAAAAACAGAGTCGATGTAGTCTGCATATTTGCATACAACATCAAGAAGCTTTTTCTTTCCGAGTAGCTCATACGCTGCCACACCTGCCTCAATCATATGGCCTGCGCAATATAGTTCATGGTCATGGTAAAGGCTTTTCCAGCGTCTTTCTGGGCGAACGACAGTGAAGTGTGTGTTAAGATATCCATCTGGTTGCTGTGCAGAAGCAATTAGATCAATAATTTCGTCATATTGCTTTTCCAAATCTGCATCTGGATAAATTGCCAGTATATTTGCTACGCCTTCCAAAACCTTTGCCAAATCGGAATCCCAAAATATATGTGGCTCTTTATCCATACCTGGCTTCCAATCAAGCTTAAAGGCATCAATGCGGCCTGTTTCTTTACACTGTTTAAGTGAGGAAGGAATCGTTGCCTTATAGCATGCTTCAATGCGCTGTTTGAAGACTTTGTCATTAACTTTGACTTCTGGGATAGAAGCAAGGGATAAATTTCTTGTTTTCATGTTTGTGGGTTCCTAAATTATAAAAATAGTATATATTGTATAAAATTGTAAAGAGATGTTGTTCCCAACTGAAAATATTATCTCAAATAAATTAGCAGTAATCTAGCAAAAAGTATTAGAATTTTCGTGTTATTTACCTTAAATTTTCAATACCTCCAAAAACAGCAGTTAAAATAAGCTTGATGGCTAAAAGTGCGGGGGAAGGGACGCAGAGAGCGCAAAGGACGCCAACTGCCAATCGCTAGCGTGTACGGCCCACAAGATCATTGAGTATGGGAGCGTACGCTGAATTAGTGAATAGTGATTAGTGAATAACGAATAGTTAAGGTAAAAATATTTAAAGGTGCATGCTTCATGGTGCTTGCACCACTTCATAGCGCTTGCGTTGCTTCATCTAATAATATTAGTGGGTGTGAGGTGCGTGAGTGATAGCGACACGCTCCTCACGTATATTCCGCCTTGTACTCAAAACGGGCCTAGCGTGCTTTGCACGCACGCATTGCGCAAAAACTCTTAATTCATAAGATAATAAGTTTTTTTATTTATTATCTCTTACCTCATCTATTCATTATTCACTATTACCTATTACCTAAATTTAATTCATTAGCGCGAGCTTAGGCGTGGCGTACTCACCAAAGGCTTTGGCGTGCTTTGCACGCACGCGTTAGCATAAATCATCTTACAGCACCCAGACTAAAATCTGGTTAATCTTGTCAAAAAAATCTTGACTTTAAGTAGGTATAAAATTACACTATTTCACATATTTAAATCATTTTTTAGAGGTTACAATATGGAAAACAAAAATTATAGCATTCGTAGCTTAACAGCAGAGATTGGTAAGAACCCAAAAGAATTCACAAAGAGTGACATTGTTAACTTTATTTGCGAGAATGGTATTCATCATATCAATTTCCAATATCCAGCAGGCGATGGCCGCCTAAAGACATTGAATTTTGTAATCAATGATAAGGCTTATCTAGAGGAAATTCTTTCTTGCGGTGAGCGCGTAGATGGTTCAAGCCTATTCCCATTCATTGAAGCAAACAATAGCGACTTGTATGTTGTGCCTCGTTTCAGAACAGCTTACATGGATCCATTCTGTGAGCTACCAACAGTTAACTTCCTATGCTCTTTCTTCAATAAGGATGGCGATCCACTAGAGAGCTCTCCTGAGTACACACTACATAAGGCATGTGAGGCATTCCGCAAGTCAACAGGCCGTGAATTTCAGGCAATGGGCGAGCTAGAGTATTATGTTATTGCTGAGGATGAGGCTGTTTACCAGGCAGTTGACCAGAAGGGCTACCACGAGTCAGCACCATATGCTAAGTTCGGTGAGTTCCGTCAGCTATGCATGAATTACATTGCTCAGACAGGTGGTATGATTAAGTATGGTCACTCTGAGGTTGGTAACTTCACTTTGGATGGCAAAATCTACGAGCAGAACGAAATTGAGTTCCTTCCAACAAATGCAGAGGAAGCAGCAGAGCAGCTAACAATAGCAAAGTGGATTATCCGCAATCTAGCATACCAGAATGGACTAAATGTAACATTTGCTCCAAAAATTACAGTTGGTAAGGCTGGTTCTGGCTTGCATGTTCACTTCCGCGTAATGAAGGATGGTAAGAATCAGATGCTTAAGGATGGCGCACTTTCTGATGATGCAAAGCGTGCAATCGCAGGTTTGATGATGCTTGCTCCATCTATCACAGCATTTGGTAACACAAATCCAACTTCATACTTCCGCCTAGTTCCACACCAGGAGGCACCAACAAACGTATGCTGGGGCGATCGCAATCGTTCAGTGCTAGTACGTGTTCCATTGGGTTGGACAAGCAAGAAGGATCTTTGCAGCCAGGCAAACCCAGGTGAGCCATCAGCAAAGTATGATACAACTCAGAAGCAGACAGTTGAGATGCGTTCACCAGATGGTTCAGCAAATGTTTATCTACTAATTGCTGGCTTGGCAGTTGCATGTCGTTATGGCTTTGAGAATCCAAATGCACTTGAAGTAGCAGAGAAGACATACGTAAATGTTAACATCCATAAGGATGAGAACAAGGCAATTCTTGATAGCCTAAGCGTATTGCCAGATAGCTGTGCAGCATCAGCAGATTGCTTGGCAGAGCAGCGTGCAATCTATGAGGCAGAGGGCGTATTTGCTCCTGCTATGATTGATGGAATTATTTCTGGATTGAAGGCATTTAATGACCGCACACTACGTAGCGACATTGGTAATGACCAGTCTAAGATTCTTGCTCTTGTAGAGGAATATTTCCACTGCGGTTAATCTGCAAAAGGTGAGTGAGCAATTTTGCTCTTACACTTAAATAATAAAAACTGGGGTGAATGCATTTTGCAATCGCCCCAGTTTTGTTTTTTATGATTTATTGGCAAATGCAAAAGTGCAAAAATAGAGCTTTTTATCCTGTAATTTATAGGTAAAAAATTTTTTGAAAAAAGTGCTTGCATTGGGTATCTCATTTGTGGTACCATATGCACATCTTTTTGGGGAGGTAGCTCAATTGGTTAGAGCTCCGGACTGTCGATCCGGAGGTCGCGGGTTCGAGCCCCGTCCTTCCCGCCATTTTCTAAGCTGGGTCTCTTGAAGAGCTCAGCTTTTTTGTTTATACAGCAAATTATTTATGTTATATTAGCTGAAAACAACTTTTTTTATTTAGTATAAGGTAAAGGGATAATTATGATACCACCAAGCATTCCTACAGATATTCAGGTTTTCCGTGCAAGAATGTCAGTTCCTCGTGAGGAATTAGATGATTTGTTAGATGCAATGGCTATTATGGATGACGCACCAGGTTCATGGGAGAATGTAGATACTGGTGAGGCATGGATTGAGGCTTTTGGTATTGATGAGGATGAGCTTTATGAGCGTGCTCGTGAGATGGCAGATATTGCTGAGAGTGTTGATGGGCGCATACATGTAGCTCAAATTGAAGCATTGGCTCGTGAGGATTGGACTGAAAGCTGGAAAAAGTTTTTCCACATCATTCACGTTACAGATAAAATTACGATTCGCCCAATTTGGGAAGAGTATGATGCATCAGAGGGAGAAATAGTTGTAGATATTGAACCTGGTATGAGTTTTGGTACAGGTATTCATCCTACAACACAGAGCTGCTTAAAATTCTTGGAGCAACTTTCTTCTGTCGAAGGTATCCTAGATAGTAAAGTAATTGATATGGGCTGTGGTTCTGGTATTCTTTCAATTGCAGCTCATAAACTTGGTTATCGTGAGGTAGAGGGCTATGATTACGACCCAGCAGCAGTAAAGGTTTCTAAAGAAAATGCTGAGCACAATGGACTTACAAATCAAATTCCATTTGATGTTGCTGATGTAACTGCTCCAGAGCCATTGCCACGTGGCAATGTGGTTGTTGCAAATATTTTAGCAGTGGTTTTAATAGATGCTGCAAAGGCAATAGCTGCTTCTGTTGATGTATCAAAGGGTAATCATGCCTTGATACTTTCAGGTATTCTAGAAAATCAATATGAGAGTGTGAAGGCAGCTTATTCTGCTGAAGGTTTTGTTGAGAAGCAAAGCATGCAGATTGGCGAGTGGAAGAGTGGCCTATTTGTAAAAGCCTAAACAAAATAGACCACTTAAATTTGTAATCCGATATTTATACTTGATGTTGCATTCAAATTGGAGCTTTTAGCTACGAGTTAAAAGCAGCTTATGCTTTATGCATTTTGGCATTGTGCCACGTAAGTGCGTAACAAATACCAATGCTGTGGCAGAGTCTGCACATAGCTCATCAAGTAATTTTAGAAAACGCTCACGATTCTTCTTGTCCAAATTTTGACAAGGCTCGTCAAGTACAAGAAGTGGTGGCTGCTTTACAAGTGCTCTTGCCAGCAATACAAGTCTTTGCTCGCCACCTGAAAGGCTGCCAAATGCCTCTGTTGGGTCTCGATCAATTCCTAGTTTATCTAAAAATGCCAGTGCAGCATCTTTCTTGGCCTTTGTGAAGCGTCCTGATGGATATGGTGTATCAGAGAACCCAGAAAGCACAACGCTAAAGATAGATAGCTGTTCATCAATGCATGTGTGTAGCTCAGGAGATACCCAACCAAGCTTTTTCTTGATATCCCAAATTGATTCACCAGTTCCTCGTGCGCGACCAAATAGGGTCAAGTTATTTGCATAGCCTTGCTGATGGTCACCAAGTATCAGTGCAATTAGTGTTGATTTGCCACTGCCATTTTCACCAACGAGCGCCCAACGCTCACCTGCGCGAATTGTCCAAGAAAAATCTTTGAAGACATGATTGTATCCATAGGAAATGGATGTGCCGGCAAATTGCACTAATGGCTTTGCTTTATCATCAATTTCTTCAAGATGTGTAAATGTTGCTTTAGAAGGAAGCTTCTTGTATGCATTTGTCACGCTTACATCATCAAAGCCATTTTTCTTTGCTTTGGCTTGCTTAATCTTTTTACGAGGGCCGCAGTAGATTATGCATCCATTTGCATCAAATTGAATAGTATGTGTGATGCAATCAGGCAACTCTTCTTCAAAAACTGTTGCAAGAGCGATTGCATGCTTCTCAGAAAGTGAATTTATATTGTTGGTTAATAGCTCTCGTGTGGCAGTGTCCAGACCCATAAATGGGGCATCAAGAAATAGAATGCGAGGCTGAGAGAGCAGTGCACGAGCAATAAAGGCGCGGCGTAGCTCACCGTTAGATAACTCGGCAACATGCTGTTGCATCAGTGCATTCAGTTTGAATTGCTCAATATATTGCTTGCGATTTTTATTAAATTGTTGAACCTGAGCCTTTGTGCGTACAACAAGTTCAGTAGGGTATACGCCCTCAATTGCATCTTGTGAAAACCAATCTTCAAGCGTTGGGGTAGATTCTTCCTCAATAGTATTATTCCAGCGCATCTGTACATAAATGTCTAAACTCTCCACTAGCTCGCGCTGCTTTTCTAATGAGATAACCTCGAGCATATCCTCAGGCTCTTTATTTTTTGCTGGCTTGAAGAAATATTCTACAGATGTACGAAAGTCGTACAGTGTTGAGGAGATTAGCTTAATAAATTGAGTTTTGCCGCAGCCATTTGGCCCAATAATGCCCCAATGCTCGCCCTCGTTCCATTCAAATTCAAATGGAGCAAGGGCTTGCTTTTTACCAAAGGTAAGCCCCTTTGACGTCGCTTTCAGTAATAGCATAATAAATGGTTTTGTATATATTTTTGTTACAAAAAATTATTTTAATGTTTTTGCATTAGCTAGCTCGCGTAGGAATTTGCCATCCTGTTCGTTTACATCATCTGGCTTAAATGCAGTTTCTGAAACTGGTTCCTTAAATAGGAAGTTGTACCAAATGCAGCCAAGGAAATATTCGCCATGCTTGCTTGCGTGGAAGCCATCGCGAGCATAGATTGTTGCTGGATAGCCGTGAGATTGTATGCTCAATGGTGTCTTATTTGCTTCTGCAAAAAGCTCACCTGCAGGAATGTAGCGGAAGGATTTTCCTGCTGCAAATTTTTGGTATGTGTCAATTACTTGAGCAGCCATTTCCTCTTGAGTCATGCCCCAACCCTTTAGGCGACCATTGTTTTTATTGTAGCCCCATGTTTGGTGAACAACGATTTCTGCATTTGGTGCATATTTTTTTATGCGCTCAATAATTTCAGATGCGTATGGCTCATAAGATCCAGGCTTGAAGCTTTCGTGGCTAACCTGCTGAATTGTTACAATATCCCAATCCTCAAGCTGAAGTAGCTTAATTAGTGAGCCGCCATGATAAACATTGCCTTTTTTAGGATCCTGCTCATATTCTTTCATGTGGCGAGCATGTTTTTCAAGAGAGCAGCCACCGATGAATGCATTTCTTAAGACAAGCTCTTTACCCATAGATTTTGCAATTTGAGGAAGGAATTTGTGAGCATTTGCTGAAAAGCTGTTGCCTATGGAAAGTACTTTTAATGTGTCATTTGTATTGGCAGCCTCTGTAGCAGAAGCATGTGTTGTTAAAAATAGTGCTAAAATAGTACCTGTTGTAATACGAATAAGTGTTTTAAATGTTTTCATAATTGTGTCCTTTAATAAAAAATTAGAAGATAAAAATTAATAAACCGGCAGGTGGTTCAAATGCAGCAGCTCCAATAGGTGGCTTTCCATTTTTATAAGCAACACCACGCTGGTCTGCAGCCAAAGGAATTGTTGCCTTGTCATTTGAACCAACAAGATTTTTCCATGTTGTGCCGTCTTTGCTATATTTGATATCTGACCAATTTTCACTATGCATTACATAGTAGCCAGTGCCATCAAGAGGACCTTCTTTAGCGATTTCAATAACACGAGAGCGTCTCTTGTCTTCATTTAAAGCAGGGACAGGACCTGCTCCAGAATTTTCAACTGTGCGATCTGTTGAGAAATTGCCATTTTCAGTTAAAATAGCAGCAAAATCAGAGCTGTTAGTCCATTGGATGTACGGATCGCCTTCAACATATTCAGTTGTTGTTTTTGCCGTTCCGTAGGTTGCATTAACTTGTGAACCTTCACCGTCAGCATAGTAGTGAATGTCAGAATAACAATTTGCATCAAACTTTGTCCAATTTATACACTTAGTCCAACTATTGTAACCGCGGCGTCCTACACCTGTGTACCAGTCATAGAGCTGTGTGCTATTAGGCTTATAACTATAAGTTAATAATGTGTTCAGCAAATAATATGCGCCGCCCTTGGTTGCATCCAGGGCTGCACCACCATTATTACTGCTGCAAGCTGCAAAGGTTGTGTTAATCAAATATAACTCACCATTATTCATATCATCTTCAATAGCACCACCTCTGTCGGCACTAAAGCAGTGATAGAAGGTGCAATTAACAACTGTCATAGAAGAAGAGCTTGTTCTTGTTCTCCAACCAATAGCACCACCACGTGCACCACCAAAGCTTGAGCAATCAGTAAATTCACAATTTTCAATTAAGGTATCAAAGTTGGAGTTTGGAAGCAGGTTGTCAGTGTTGTTTTCAACTAGCCAAAGTGCACCACAGTTACCATAAACGGTTGCTGCTACAAAATCACGAAATGCAGGAACATATGCATTGTTTCTTCCATAATATGATTGGTTTTTGCGGAAAATGCTATTTCTGATTTTTACGAGGCCTTCAGAATTGCAAATAAGCAATGCAGAACCACCTTGAGAAAGGTTGTTTAAGAACTTACAACCTTCTACAGAAACAGTTTTAGGGAATACTGCTGTCACATTTCCAAAAGATTGTCCTGTCTTGCCATTCTCTGAGAACACACAGTTTGTTATGCCAATTGTGCCACCATAGGTTAGAATGGTTTCTCCATAGTAATCAAATGAATTGTCGCGATTGTCATAAGTGCCAGAGAATGTGCAATCAGTTGCAGAAAGACCACCTTCTGCAAAAACGTTAGCGGAAGCCCATTTGTTATTATCATGGGCTTCATCCTTAATCAGCATATTGTCAATGAATTGGCAGCTTTTAAGAGTCAGAGGACCAACTGCTCTGATTATGCCTGGAGTGCGATCATCTGTTTCAGTTGCCTTGCTCTTCCAACCACCGGTGATATTGTTTTTAAAGGTTAGATTTTCCAAAGTTAGGGAAGTATCGCTTGATTTTGTCACGAAAATGGAGTGTCCGCAATTCCCCGATTCAATAGAGGTAGTCATGATTAGAGAATTGTCTTTTGGTCCTTTGATAGTAAGAGATACTTCTGGGAAAATTATTTCAGAAACAGTCAATGTTCCAGAGAAACTTGATAAATCAATGATGTCTCCGGAGTTTGCTCCTTGTATCGCTAATTTTAGGGATTCTGTTGATAGAGTAGCAGGTGTAATTGTTTCTGCTGATAGTGATATCGCAGTAAGGGTTGATAAACCAGCTACTAAAGAACATAGGTTTATGAGTTTTTTAGACATATTTCTCTCCAATTATAAGATTTAATTCATTAAACTTATATTAATATAGTTTAGCACAATGGATTGAATTACGTCAATATAGTGGATTTTTAGCTATATATCGTAATGTGCTAAATATAAAAGATACCGAAACATGCTTTTTTATCCTCGTTTATGCTTTCGGTGTCTTTTATTTTGACACATTACGTAATTCATTTTTCGTGTTTTAACAGTATGTTTTCAATTTAAAAAATTTATTAAATATAGTATAATTCCACAAATTTTTTGTAAACATAACTTTATTGGATTAAAATGATAGAGAGTTTTTTTATTGTTGCTAAACAGGTAGCGGTTTTGTTTTTCCTGATAATGGTTGGTTATTCTTGCAATAAATTCAAAATTTTTGGAGAAGAAACTGTCCGTGGAATGACAAATATGATGTTATATGTTGTTACACCATGTATAATTGTAGATTCATTCCAGAGGCCTTTCAATGCCAATGATTTAGGACTTTTGGGTGTGGCATTGTTTGTTGCAATCTTGTACCACGGATTAAATATACTTTTTGCTCATACATGTGTATATGAGAAAGAAGATAAAAGGCAGAGAGTAATGCGTTTTGGTTTGGTATTCTCAAATGCTGGATATATGGCTTTCCCATTGCAGGAAGCAATTTTGGGTAAAGATGGGTTATTTTTTGGAGCTGTGATTATTGCAGTATTTAACGTATTGCTTTGGACATATGGTGTTTGGGAGATGTCTGGCTCTTTGTATCATGGAGGAGGAAATAATTCAAAGTCACGTCAGTTGCTTTTAGCTATTCGTGCAGGTTTTATCAATCCAGGTACAATTGGTGTCGTTGTAGGATTAATCTTTTTCTTTAGCAGCATTACTCTGCCTGAGGTAGTTGGTAAACCAGTTAGATTTTTAGCTTCGTTAAATACTCCATTGCCAATGATCATTATCGGTTTTTATTTAGCAAATGCAAAGATTGGGAAAGTCTTTACTGATTTGCGAGCTTATAATATGATGTTTATCCGTCTTATTGTGGTGCCTGTTTTGCTCTTTGCATTGCTATATTTGATGGGTATACGCGACCATGTATTGGTTGTAGCATTAGTAATTGCAGATAGTGCACCAGCTGCTGCTGCAACAACAATGTTCTCTGCAAAGTTTGGGCAAGACACCTTGCATTCTGTTGCGGTTGTTTCATATTCAACACTAATTTCAATGATTACAATGCCATTAGTTGTTGGGTTTGCATATTGGTTAACAAAGTAATATGTTTTGTTAATTAGGTTAGATCGAGTTGTGAAATTAGCGACTATTGATCTCTCAATTAAAATATATCATTTTTCATAAATCATTAGTAGAAAGCAATTTTTGTACCTCAAAGAATTGTTTTTTTATAGAAAAATTGGTATACTTACGCATCATTTTTTAGAAAGTAAAAAATTAGAACTATTAAATATCAAAGGAAAGCATAAAACATGGAATTATTATATAGTAGTTTGTTGTATTTAACAGGATGGCCTTTAGCGGTTGTTTTGTTTATTGGAGGTTTGTATTTTACAATCCGCACAGGTGTAATCCAAGCAATGTTAAAGGAAACTGTTCGAGTTACAGCAGAAAAGCCAGGCGCAGGCAAAATTTCTTCTTTCAGTGCTTTGATGGTTTCAACAGCTTCACGTGTTGGTTCTGGAAATATTATTGGTGTATCTGTTGCTATTTGTTCTGGTGGTCCAGGTGCTGTATTTTGGATGTGGCTAACAGCTACAATTGGTGGTGCTTCTGCATTCGTTGAATCTACACTTGCTCAGATATTTAAGCGCAAGAAAGATGATGGCACAAGCTATGGAGGTCCTGCATACTATATTGAATCCACATTGAAGAGCAAGACTTTGGCAATTATTTTTACACTTGCACTTATTTTTACTTATGGTGTTGGCTATAACATGTTAGCATCCTATAATTTGCAGAGTGCTTTTTCAGAGTTTGAATTTTATAAGCAAACATCAAATATTGTTTGGTATTTTGGTGCTGGTGCTGCATTATTATTCTTTATTTGTGTTTGTGGTGGATGTAAATCAATTATTAGAGTAACATCAGTTCTTGTTCCACTTATGGGTGTTGCTTACATTCTTTTTGCATTGCTAGCAGTAGTTATCAACGCAGAGCAAATTCCAGGCATGTTCAAGACAATCTTCCAGAGTGCATTTGACTTTAAGGCAATCTTTGGTGGTTTTGCAGGTTCTGTAATTATGCTTGGTATGAAGCGTGGTTTGTATTCAAATGAGGCAGGTATTGGTTCTGCACCAAATGCTGCAGCATCTGCTGATGTTTCACATCCAGTTAAACAAGGTTTGGTTCAGATGTTATCAGTATTTATTGATACACTGATTATATGTTCTGCAACAGCATTTATGTGTCTTTGCACAGATGTTGATCCTTCTGCAGAGGGTATTTCTGGTGCACCATATGTTCAGCAAGCAGTTTCTGTAACATTTGGTGTTATTGGACCAATATTTATTGCCGCAGCAATGGTTCTATTTACATTTACAACATTGCTAGGTAACTTCTTCTATGTAGAGAATTGCTTGAATTATCTATTTGGCAAGGTTCCAAGTAAGGCAATATTAATTGTTATTCGTTTTGTTGGTGCAGTACTTATTGCTTGTGGTGCTGGAATCAAGATGGGACTTGCTTGGGATTTGGCAGATATTGCACAATGCATTCTTGCATTTATCAACATTCCTGTATGTATGATTATTGGTGGTTATGCATATAAAGCATTGAAGGATTATAAAGCACAGCGCCGTGAAGGTAAGAATCCGGTATTCAAATCAAAGAATATTGGTATTGATGTTCCAACAGATTTCTGGAACTAAATATCCATATTTGTAACACGAATGTGTGTTTGTGATTTTTAGATCACAAATATGATTAGGGATGGTTTAATAGAGCAATGGTTCTATAATCCATCCCATTTTTATTCACATAGATGTATTTAAGTTGAGCTATGTTGTATGTAATGCATAACATAACTAAGTAGAATTACATTTTTCTCAGGTAAAATCATTCGTGTATGGAAAATCAAGTATTGTTTATATTATTTTAGTATGGTAAAATGATAGAACAAAAGTGATATATTCTTTGTTGTAGATTTTAGAGGTTTTTATGGATAGATATACATTAAAAGCGGATTTTTGTGTTGTTGGTGGTGGCCTGGCAGGTATGGCAGCAGCAGTGGCAGCTGCACGCCATGGTGTAAAAACAATAATTATACAAGATCGCCCAGTTTTTGGTGGTAATTCTTCTAGCGAGATTCGTATGCATGTTTGTGGTGCACATGGAGAGAATCGCAGGGAAACAGGATTTGTTGAAGAATTATTACTGGATAATTTCTACTACAATTATAGCGAGAGTTTTTCTATTTGGGATGCAGTGCTTCATGGTAAGATGAATTTTCAAGATAATCTTACAGTTTTGATGAATGCAAGTGTTAATGCTGCAGAGTGCGATGGAAATCATGTGAAAAGTGTCACTGCCTGGCAGCTTACAACAGAGCATTGGATTACTGTTGAGGCAAAGCTCTTTGCCGATTGCTCTGGTGATGGTATTCTTGCTCCTTTGACTGGTGCTGACTTCAGAATGGGTCGCGAGGCTCGTCACGAATTTAATGAGAGCATTGCACCAATTGAAGGTGATACAAAAACAATGGGTCTTAGTTGCTTGTTCCAGGCTCGTGAATATGCAACACCTCAGCCATTCAAGGCATTGCCATGGGCATATAAATATACACAGGCAAATATGTTTAAGCGTAATTGCCATATCCGTTATACCAATATGTGGTGGATGGAGGTTGGTGGCCTAGGCGATAGTATTGCCGATACAGAAAAGTGCCGCCATGAGCTGCTTCGTATTGCTTTAGGTGTGTGGGATTATATCAAGAATGAGTCTCCTGAAAAGGAGCAATTTGAAAATTTTGCTCTTGATTGGCAGGGCTTCTTACCTGGTAAACGCGAGAGTCGTCGCTACTATGGTGAGCATATTCTTACACAGAATGATGTTGAAGCAGAGGGTCGCTTTGATGATATTGTAGCTTATGGTGGCTGGTCAATGGATGATCACTTCCCAGAGGGTATTTATCATACTGGTACAGTTGGAACAATTTTCCACCCAGCTCCTTCTCCATTTGGTATTCCATATCGTACGCTTTATTCCAGAAATATTGATAACCTGTTTTGTGCAGGACGCTGCCACAGTGCAACCCATTCAGCAATGAGTGCAACACGTGTGATGTCAACATGCTCAATGATGGGTCAGGCAGTTGGTACAGCTGCTGCAATTGCTATTCGTGATGGTTTGAGCCCTGCAGGTGTTTATAGAAATTGCATTGCAGAGCTTCAGAAGACTTTGATTGATGATGATGTTTGGATTCCTTGGAAGTTACGCGAAATGTCAAAGCCAGTTCAGGAGGCAGAGCTGATTGCAAGTGCAGGTGAGGGAGCTGAAAATGTTCGCAATGGATTTGATCGCGATTGGGATGATGCATCAAATGCATGGACAGCTCCTGTTGGTGCTTCTATTGAGTATCGCTTTAAGTCTGAGGTTGATGTAGATAAGGTACGCATAATTTTTGATAGTAATTTGAATCGTATTGATCCATCACGCCGTAATGAACGTCCAAAGAATATGCGTTACTTTAAGGCATTGGATGATGTGCCATTCACTCCTCCAAATACACTGGTAAAGGCATTTACAATTGAAACAATGGATGCTTCTGGTAATTGGAGTGTGGCTGCAGAGGAAACAAATTGCTTCCAGCGTCATGTACGTGTGCCAGTACAGAAAAAGGTACATGGAATAAGGCTTACACCAAAAGCCACATGGGGAGCAGAGAATGCACGTGTGTTCTCTTTAGATTTAATCTAGTTTGATTTATACAAGAAAAATTCTGAGATAAGAGTGTTATTATGCAAATTATAGTAAAAGACGAAATATTTAAACATGGTTTTGATCATAGAGACCAATGGTCATGGAGTGAGGTTGGTTGGGGCAATAAGTGGGTGACCGACCCTGGTTGGAATAATGAGCAAACGTGGTATTGTGCATTTCGCTTGATATTTAAGCTAAAGAATAATACCAAGCTTAGATTTCATACCTCTGCAGATCAGCGTTATAGGCTTTACCTTGATGGTGAGCAAATATCCTTTGGTCCAGATAGAGGAGATGATGGAAATTGGTTCTATCAAACCTTTGATGAAAAGCTTTCTGCAGGGAAGCATACAATCGTTGCGTTTGTAAGCTTTGCAATGGGTGTAGGGTATGAGCATAATGGACACATCGGAAATTCTCCTGCATTTATGCTTCATGCAGAAAATGGTATGGATGAATTGCTTGATACTGGTAAAGCAAATTGGGAGGTTCTCACAATTACAGATATTAAGCCAAATCCAGCGTTTGCTCTTGGATATTATCATTGTGTAGGTGCACGCACAGCATTCCATGCTTCAGAGCAAACCAAAAATTTCGCGTCTGGCTCAAATAAGGCAGGTGAGTGGAAGCCTGTTAAAGCTCAGCGCAATGTTGAAAATGCTTCTATGCACCCAAGTGAGTTTTGCCCTCAGCGTCTAGTAAAGCCAAGCACAATTCCTCCAATGCTTCGAGAGTCTCGCAAGGTCGGTAAGGTAATTCATGCAGAATACCTTGAGCAGGATACGATGAAGGATGGAATAGATGCTTATTATTTTGAAGCAGCAAGCTCAAACTCTATTTTGGCAGCAGCTGCAGATGACCTATTTAAAGGCAAGAATAAGTTCACAATTCCTGCAAATACAAAGATACGTTTACTTGTAGATTTAAAGGATTATTATTGTGCATTTGTCTCTCTTAATACCTCTAATGGAGCAGAAAGTAAGATTAGCGTTTATTGGTCAGAAGGTCTTTACCTAAAAACAGAATCTATTTGGGATCAGGTTAAGGGTAATAGAAATGAATATGATGGAAAGCAATTCCGTGGCTTAGGTGATTGGTTTTATCCAGATGGAGCCAAGAATACACCAATGGAAACTGTTTGGTGGGAGGCTGGCCGTTACATGCGTATCTATGTAGAGACAGGAGCTGCACCATTGGTAATCAATGATTTTACATTGATTGAAACTCATTATCCAACTAGCTTTAAGGCAACACTAAAGTGCTCTGATAATAATTGGAAGTATGTAGAGAAAATTTCTAAGCGTGCACTTAATATGTGCTCTCATGAGGTTTATTTTGATTGCCCATATTATGAGCAGCTGATGTATGCAGGTGATACCCGATTAGAGATTTTGACAACCTATGCATTAAGCAATGACTCACGTCTTCCAGAAAAGGCAATTGCTCTATTTGAGTCGTCTCGTCAGTTTGATAATATAACACAAGCTCGAGTTCCTAGTCGTATGGTTCAGCATATTCCTGGCTTCTGCTTGTGGTGGATAATGATGGTGCATGATCATTTCATGTGGAAGGATAATCTTGACTTTGTAAAGAAGATGATGCCAGGTGTCCGCCAAGTGATAAATACCTTTATTGATAATATTGATCCAGAGGTTGGTCTTTGGAGAGCAATAAGGGGTTGGAACTTTATGGATTGGAGCGAGAAATGGGTTAATGGAGGCCTTGTTCCAGGAGGAAATATTGGTGGCATTACAGCAACCCAAAACATTCAGCTTATCTATGTTCTAAAGTGCACAGCAGAGCTTGAGGATGCTTTCGGAGAAAAGTATTTTGCAATGCGTCTTCGTAATCATGCAGAGCAGCTTTCTGCCGCTGTAGTTAAGAATTTCTGGCGTGAGGATAAAGCGATGTTTGTTGAAAATCTTGATCGCGAAATTTATACAATGCACGCACAGAGCTTAGCGATTTTAGCGGACATTGTTCCAGTTGGCGCAAAAATTGTTGAGGCTATGAATAATGAACCAAATATTCATAAAACAACAATCTACTTCAGTCACTATTACTTTGAGGCACTTCGCAAGGCTAAGCGCATGGACTACTTCTTTAAAGCAATGCCACTATGGTTTAATTTGAAGAAACTTGGACTTTGCACCACAGTTGAGCAGCCAGAGCCTTCACGCTCAGATTGCCATGCATGGGGTGCACATCCATTGTTCCATTTCCATG
The DNA here is from genome assembly GCA_017648065.1 of Kiritimatiellia bacterium. Taxonomy (GTDB): domain Bacteria; phylum Verrucomicrobiota; class Kiritimatiellia; order RFP12; family UBA3636; genus RGIG990. Next base: position 46,903 of record JAGCJJ010000036.1, read on the forward strand.
CGTCAGTATGTGGTGTTCGCCCAGCAGCACCAGGCTTTAAGGCGATAGAAATTACACCACAGCTTGAGGCGCTTGAATTTGTTGAAACATCAATGCCACATCCTCAAGGGGAAATTAAGGTCAATTTGAAGAATAATTCCGGAAAATATACTGGCACAATTATAACTCCAGAGGGAGTTCCTTCAAAAGTAAATTTACCAGATGGACGAACCTTTGAGTGGGTTGGTGGCATTTATAATATTAAGTAAAATTGTATGCTGCTCCGTGTGCGATGCAGCTTAATTAAGGAGAAAATATGAAGTTGAAGGTATTATGTTTGAGTTTGGTTGTTGCAATGTTGGGTCAGCTTGGATTTGCTTCTACACCATCAGAGGCAGATAAGGCAATTGCAGATGGAGCAAAGTGGTTAGCATCAATGCAGAAGGAAAATGGCTGCTTTTCACAGGAGCAATTTCCTGGCTTAACTGGTCTTGCATTGTGGGCTTTGATATCTACAGGTGATGAGGCATATAAGCCAAACATTGATAAGGCTGTTGAATTTTTGAAGACAAAGGTTCAGCCTGATGGTGGTATTTATTCCGCAGTGCCTGGTAGAAAGGGTGGTGATTTAGGTACTTACAATACAGCAATTTGCTTAACAGCACTTGCTGAAACAAAGCGTACAGACCTAACAGAAATAATTTTGAATGCTCGCACATATTTAGCTGGTTCACAAATTTCTGGTGATGAAACCTTTAATGGTGGCTTTGGCTATGATAAGGCAGCACCTCGCACTTATGCCGACTTAATGAACACCCATTTTGTTATGGAGGCAATGCGTCGCTCTCAGAGCTATGAGGATATGCGTCCAGCAGGCCAGGCAAAGGCAGATATCAACTGGGCAGCTGCATTAGAATTTGCAGAGAGCTTGCATAATGATGAGAATGCAGGTGATTCAGCAGGTGGTTTTGCATACAGTCCAGCAGATGCAAAGGCTGGTATGGAGAAACCAGCAGGTAAAAAGGCAGAAGATAAGAAGCCAGAAATGGCAGCAAAGAAGCCAGCAAATGGTGAGAAAATTGTAATGCGTTCCTATGGAAGCATTACATATGCAGGTTTGCTAGCTCTTGTATATTGTGAGTTGGAGCCAACAGATCCACGTGTACGCTCAACCCTTGATTGGGCATCACGCCACTGGACACTTGAGGAGAATCCTGGTGTAGGTGATCAGGGCCTGTATTTCTTCTACAATGTAATTGGTCGCTCACTAACAGCTGCTGGAATTAAGGAAATTCCTGTTGCTGGCGAAGAAGGTAAGACAATTAACTGGAGCGAAGAGCTAATTAAGAAGGTAGATTCCCTACAAAAAGAAAAGGGTAATTGGGTAAATACAAACGGACGTTTTTGGGAGAATGACCCAGTTCTATCAACCTCATATAGTATTTTAAGCTTAACTTTTGCTTCAGGCAAAGCAAAATAGCTCTTATATATAATAAAAATCGTGTGTTCTTATACACGAATAAAATGGGCGAAAGAGGGTGTTGAATACATCTTCTTTCGCCTATGTATTTTGTCTTTATAGTAACTTTCTGTAAGATAAAGAATTAGCGGCTGATTTCTTGTGTTAAAGTATGAAACTATTGTGTTAAAATTTCACATTTTCTTATTAGAATATTAGTTTAATTATGTTGTTTCTCTACATTAAATTATGGTATAATCTTAACAATAAAATTATCAACATAATTGGAGAATCATATTATTATGAAAAATAAAGTTACAGCTTTGATTGGGTTGTTTGTTGTTTTGTCTGCAAATGTTTTGCGAGCAGAGGCTGAAGTTCAAGCACCAGCACCAACAATTACTATTGGCGAGATTTTTGCTTATGGTGGTTGGGTTATGTGGTTATTGGTTGCTATTTCTATTTTCACTGTAGCAATTATTATTTATTTGTTGGTTGTACATCGTCCAGAAGCGATTGTGCCAAAAGCACTTAGCCGTGATGTAACTGAAAAAATCCGCGTTGGTCAATTAGTTGAGGCACGTAATCTTTGTGATGACAAACCTTGTGCATATTCTTATATTGCAGAGCTGGCAATTTCAAAGGTTTTATTTAATTCAAAGGTAGATCAGCAAACTTTAGATTCATTAGCTTCTTCAGAAGGAGAGCGTCAAGCATCTAAGATTAATGCTGCAGCTCAGTGGTTGCTAGATATTTCAACAATTGCACCTATGATAGGTTTGTTCGGAACAGTTGTTGGTATGCTACGTGCATTCAGTGCTCTTGGATCTAGCGTGGCTGCTGCAAAACCAATTTATTTGGCACAGGGTGTTTCTCAAGCACTTATAACAACAATTGCAGGTCTATGCATAGCAATTCCTGCTTTGCTTTTCTATGCTTTCTTCCGTCGCCGTGCTGCTAGACGCATTTCAGAGCTAGAGCGTGCTGCAAATGAGGTTGTTTCTTCATTAGTACAAGATTAGGATAAAACAATGAAGTTTAGTTCAAATAAAAAAGCAGAATTACCATCTTTCCAGATGACATCTATGATGGATGTCGTATTTTTGTTGCTTTGCTTTTTTGTAACAACATCAGTTTTCTCTCAATGGGAATATGAAGTAGATATTGCTTTGCCTTCTGCTGAGAGTGGAGTTGTGCCAGATCGCTTGCCTGGAGAAATCATTATCAATATAGATAAGTCTGGTCAGATAATGGTAAACCAAGTTGAGTATACTGAGCAAATGCTTTTGGAAACTTGTAGAAAGCTTTCCAGCATTTATAAAGGACATCCAGTTGTAGTTCGTGCAGATAAGGAAACGGATTACGCAGATGTGTTGAATGTTATCGATATATGCCGCCAGGCGGATATTTGGCAAATTTCATTTGCTACAGACATGAATCAAGGTTCTGGGGCAAAGTATGATGAAAATATTGCTCCAACAGAAATTAAGTAAATAATCTTGTTTAGCTTTGCTTCTATAGAAGTTCATGGCATAAGGATTTAATTTAGTGGTATGAAAAATAATTTTCGGAGAAGAGTGGTTCTAACATTAAGCTTGATGCTATCGTATGGCATAAGTTTAGTTGCTGCAGGAGCAGATGTTCTATCAAATAGTGATAGATTGCTTTTTGCAGAAGGACTATATAGTCGCCGTCTATATAAGCAAGCAGCAGATGAGTATGTTCGTTATTTGGAGGATTTCCCATCCGCTACAAATAGCGATGCTCTATATTGTAAATTGGGAGAGTCATTGCGCCTTTCTGGTGATTTGCAAGGAGCATGCCAGGCATTTTATAAGGTAGCAAAGCTAAAGGATTCAAAATACAATACAGAAGCCTTGCTAAAGCTGGCTTCAATGCTGTTAGATGTTGATAATGAAGCAGAAGCAGAAAAAATTTCTAATATGCTGCTAAAGAAAAATGTTTCAACCGATATTCTTGCAGAGGCATTGTATTTACATGGAAGTGCACTTGTTCGTCTTGGGAAATTAGATGAGGCGATTACTGATTTTGATAGATTAGTTCGTGAGTGTGGTTCTAGTCGTTTTCTTCCATATGCAAAGGTTGCATTAGGAAGCCTTCTTGCAGATCCGCAAAAGAATCAGCTCCAAAGAGCAGAAACTCTGTTGACAGAAGCGATTGCATCAAAGTTGCCAACAAGTGGATTAGAGGTAGAAAGTTATTTTTATCTTGGCTGCGTTCGTTATTGGATGAAGAAGTATCGTGAAGCATCAAATGATTTTCTTGCATTGATACAAAAGCATCCAACAGATCCACGATTGAATGATGTTTACATTAAGCTTGCATGGTCATATTTCTTTGTTGGTATGTATACAGAGGCAGGTAATTTGGTTGTAGATGTATTGCAGAATCGTGGTGGATTTACCAATTCACAGCTTGGTGAATTGCGTTATGTAGCTGCAAATTCATTCTTTGAGGTTTCAAATTATGATAAAGCAATAGAGTTGTATAAGTCTGTTGTTGATGTAGATCCAGAAAGCTCATTTGGACAAAAATCATCATTCAATTTAGCTCGTGCTTATTACAACAAAGAGATGTATGATCAAGCAATCTCAACGCTACGTCCGATTTTGCACCATAAAACTCTTCGCGAGGATGCAGTTTGGCTGACAGCTGAGTCTGCTACAGCAATGAAAGATACAGCACTTGCTATTCAAAATTATCGTATGATTGTTAATGAGTTCCCTCAAAGCAAGCATGCTGAGGAAGCTATGTATAGAATAGGTTGTGTTTATCGTGCTGCTAAGCAAAGAGAGGAAGCTGCTGCGGCATTTTTGAACCTTTCAGAAAAATACCCTAAGAGTAAATATGCTGCAGAGGCATTATTCTTTGCAGCTCACATTTTCTCTACTGTTAAGGACAATCGCTCAATTGAATTATGGAAGCGTTTTATAAAAGAATTTCCAAATGATGCAAAGGCTCCGGTTGCTATTTATCATTTAGCTATAGATGAAAATTTGCGTGGAAGCAATGATATGGCATTGGAAGCATTTATTTTGCTTTATACAAAATATCCTCAATGCGAATATGCTGGAGAAGCATATATGTGGGCAGGAAATTTGTTCAGCATTAAAGGAGAATTGGCAGAAGCAGAGAAAGCATTACGTAAAGCTTTAACCTATAAGCTCGTTATTGATTCTGAGCAAAAGGCTAAATTCATGCTTGCACTAGTTCTTCAAAAGCAGAATAAAGAAGACGAAGCAATTAGTATACTAAAAGGCTTACTTGATAATAATGTGGCAGAGTCCTTTACTCCTCAGCACTTAGCATGGTTGAGCCGAAGCTTGATTGATAGAAAGCAATGGGCAGAGGCAGAGAAGGCTGCAATTAAATTGGCAGGTAGTACTCAAAGTACAGAAGCTTGGAAACAAGCTGCTTGGGCATTGGCAGCAAAGGCAGCAATTGGTGCTGGTAAAAAAGATGTAGCAGAAACATATTATAGAAATGCATTGGGTTGCGGAGCTAAGACTCGCGATTATATTGAGTGCTGCTATTTGCTTGGTGAGCTTTTGATGCAGAAAAAGAATTTTAAGGAGGCGGGTGAGCGTTTCGTAGAAGCAGCAAAGCTAAGCACAGATATGCCAGAATTTCATGAGTTAAGAATTTATTCATATATTGGTCATGGACGTAGTGCAATTGCTCAAGGTAAGCGCGATGAGGGTATTCGTCTATTGATGGCGGCTTCTTTATTGTTCTCACATGATACATTAGTTCCTCCAATTATGGATGAGGTTATTATTTTGCTGAATGAGGATGGCAGAAAAGAAGATGCTGCTCTGGTAAAAGAGGATCTACTTAGATTGTATCCTAATAGTAATGAA
>JAGCJJ010000037.1 GCA_017648065.1 Kiritimatiellia bacterium
CTGATGGCGTATACAAGTGGGCACAAGCAAAGCTTGTTGGTAAGGATGAAATCTTTGTTTCATCATCTGCTGTAGCAGAACCAAAAACTGTTCGCTATGCTTGGAGTGCACATCCTCCATTTGCAAATATCTATAGCTCAGGTGATTTGCCAATGCAGCCATTCCGCACAGATAAGGAAAAATTATACTAATGGAGAATTTAATGAAGTACGAAAATAAATATTTGGAGCAAGTATATGCTTCAGTTTTAGGTAAAGTAATTGGTGTTTACATGGGCCGCCCATTTGAGGGTTGGTGGAAGGATCACATCATGCGTGAGCTTGGTGTGGTAGACAGCTATATTTACGAAAAATGCAAAAAGCCATTGATTGTTTCTGATGATGATATTTCAGGAACCTTCACATTTATTCGTGCATTGGAGGACAGTGGTCTATATGAAAATACACCAGATGATTTCTTTGGTGAAATGTGGCTTAATTACATTTTAGAAAATCAGTCAATTCTTTGGTGGGGTGGAATGAGTGTTTCTACAGAAAACACAGCATTCTTACGACTAAAGCAAGGCTATAAATCTCCTGAGTCAGGTTCAATTGCTCTTAACGGAAAAATAGTAGCAGAGCAAATTGGTGCACAGATTTTCATTGATGCATTTGGTATGGTTGCTCCTGGAAAACCAGAGCTTGCAGCAAAGCTTGCACGTAAGTCAGCACGCGTTTCACACGATGGTGCTGCAGTTGATGCTGCTGTAGTTCAAGCAGTGCTTGTTTCTCTTGCATTTGAAGAAAAGAATATGGATAAGCTTCTTGATGAAGCAATCAAATATATTCCAGTAGATTCTATAATTGCACAAATCCATAAAGATGTTCGCCAGTGGTCTCAAGAAGATGGTGATTGGGAGAAAACCTATGCACGCATCTTTGAAAAATATGGCTACGATAAATTTGGTGGCGGCTGCCATGTGGTTCCTAACCATGCGATTATGGTAATGGCTTGGTGTTATGCACCAGACAATTTCCATAAAGCAATGACAATCATCAATACAGCAGGTTGGGATACAGATTGCAATGCAGCAAATGTTGGTGCACTAATGGGTCTTGTAGTAGGCCTAAATGGCATTTGCAAGGATTATGATTATAGAGGTCCTGTTGCAGATAGAATTGTTGTTCCTACATCAGAAGGTACTTATGGTGTAACATCATGCTTGGAGATTGCAACAATGGTAGCACGCATTGGTGCAAAGATTATGGGCTATGATCCAATCCCTTCTCTAAAGAAATATAATTTTGCTTATGGCTCACAAGAGGGCTTTGTTTCTCACGACTTGGGTAAGTATGAAAATACATCAGTTGACATTAAGTGTGCAAATGGGTATATCGATATAACTTCAGCAAATGAAAAAGGTGCAGCTGCTGTAGGTGTGTCCCATGAATATACACTACGCTCAAAATATCCAATTGGCGGTTATGAGGTTACTTCAACTCCGCAGGTTTATCCAGGCAACACAGTTGAGTTTGATGTAGAAAACGTTGGCTCTGACACAATGACAGTTCGCATTTTTGCGGGTATGGACCGTGACCAATATAATGGCGAGCCAGAGCGCAAGATTTTTTATGCAGAAGGAGCAGCAGAGCAGTTGGCTGCAGGCGAGCGCAAAACAATCAAGTGGGTTGTTGATGCTCCTGCAAATGTATATCTGTCATATATGGGTATAGCATTAGAAAAGCAAGGCACAATAAGAATTCATTCATCTGATGTATATGGCAACTTTGCTGTATCACTTGTTAATGAAGATGTGCCTTGTCGTGAAGCAAAGCAGTTCGGTGGTTGGATTTGTTCTGCAAGCCTGATCCGTTGGCGTAATATTATGAGCTGCTGTGATGGTCCGGCAGTAGTAATATCAGGCAACAAGCATTGGAAAGAGGTAAATGCAAAGGCAGAGATTTTCCTTCGTGGTTCAGATTTCGCAGGTCTTGTATTTGATTATCAAGGTTTGAATAATTTCTGCGCAGTAGGTATAGGTCATGGCAAGCTCACAGTATATCGCAAATTTTTTGGAAAGAAAGAGGTGCTATATACACAGGAAGCTCCTGATTTAAATAATGAGTCCTACAAAATATCTCTTTCATACAAAGAACAAAAGGCACACTTCAAGCTAGGTGATTTTGCTGACTTTGTATTGGACTTGCCATTTGCAACAGGTGGTGCTGCTGGTACAGTAGTTGAGAATGGTTCAATCATTCTTCGCAGCTTGAGCATGACTGGTAAAATGGCTCGTTAAAGAACAGCTTAGTAATTAGGAATAATATATGTGGGTAAAAAATTTAACTCAAAGTATTTTAGAAAATAACGGTATTGTTATTTCTTTTGAAGAGGATAAGCTTTATCAAGGTGGCATTGTCCTAAAAAAAGTGATTAGCTTTCCAGAGGGAGAGTGGTCATTAGATTCATTAGCAGAAATTGAAGCAGACACAGGGCTTATTCCAACAACTTTAGGACCAGCCTTTGTCGCATTTAATAAAACATTAGTTTCTTATGTTTTGCCAAAAACACTTCGCAGGATTGGTGCAGCAGCATTTTTCCTTTGCACAAAAATAAAAAATCCACCTGATTTTCCTAAAGTGTTAGAGAAGATTGGTGCAGCGGCATTTTATTATAATGAATCAGCAAATGGACCTTTAGTAATTCCTCCTCGAATCAAAGCTATAGAGAAAGAAACATTCTTTTGGTGTGCAAATCTAAAAAGCATTGCTTTTGCAGAGGGTTCGCAGCTAGAGCGTATAGAGGCAGGTGCATTCAGGCGTTGTACTGGTGCACGTACAGGTGCTGTAGATTTTACTCCATGTACAGAGCTAAGCTATATTGATGGTCAGGCTTTCATGAATGTAGAGCCTGAGCGAGTATATTTTGGTGATATATACAATAAGCGAAAGGCTCAGCAGCTTGCAGAGGCAGATGCAATAACAGGCTATCCACGTGCATCTACTGATTGGTTAGCTGGAGCATTTGGTATTGGTGTACACTGGACTACATGGTCAACAGATTTGAATGGAGAAAAGAATTCATTTGATGAGGCAGTAGAAGCATTTGATATTCCTCGCTTTGTTGCTCAGCTAAAGGATGCAAAGGTTGATTACATTATCTTCACATCCTCATGGGCAGAGCAGCATCCGCCTGCACCTTGTCCTGCTCTTGATAAAATTATTTCAGGACGCACCACAAAGCGCAATCTTCTGTTAGAGATTGCGCAAGCATTGGATGCTGAAGGAATTCGCACAATTCTCTATTACAATCACGGCTGTAATTCAGAAGACCCAGAGTGGATGAAAGCAGTTGGCTATACAGACAATCGCTTGGAAGACTTTGGTAAAAACATTGTTTCAATTGTTCGAGATTTGTCTCTCAGCTGTGGAAAATATGTCAGTGGTTGGTGGTTTGATAGTTCAGTGTCTGTTTCAAATGCAGGTGTCAGGTCACCTGCCATTGTAAAGCTTGGCGATTTTAAGTATCCTTTTGACGAGGTGTCAAAAGCAGCTAAAGCGGGAAATAAGGATGCAATTGTGTCTGTAAATTGTCAGGGTGGCTCTTTTATGTTTACAACTTGCCAAGAATATTATAGTGGCGAGGAGCTAATTTATTTCCCACTTTGCGGCCGCACCAATGCACAAGGTATGCAGATGCACATTTGGTTAACTATGGACAACAAAAATTGGGTACATCAAGGAAAAGAGTTTTCACCATTACGCTTCAATGATGAAGAGCTATCTAGATTTTTATCTCGTCACACTGAAGATGGTTGTGCAGTTACATTAAATGTTGATATTGATAGATCTGGATTACTCAATCCAGAAGCTATTGAACAAATTAAACGAATTCGTAAATAATAAAATAAAGAGGTTCTTATGAATATTAATAAAAAAATACTGGCATCAATTTTGTTTGCTGTTTCTTTTACCGCAAATGCTGCATGGGAAATTATATCTACTTCTGGAAATTACTTTGAAGTTTCAGATGGTACATGGACTATTAAATGTGAAAAAACAGACAATAATGGTGGTTTTAGACTGTTAAGTTGGATAGCTGGAGCTGATGCAGAGCTTGATTTAATTTCTCTAAATAGCGATATTGATACCGATGAAATTGATTATTCATTGAAAGGAATTTTTAAAGAAAGTCTTAGAAATAAATCTATTACTGGAATTAAAATTCCTAAAACATTAACATATATTGACAGTTATGCTTTTAATAGTAGCAGTGGATATCTTTCTGGAGATGTTGTCTTTGAAGAAGGAAGTATGCTTACTTCATTGGGACAGCAATGCTTTCAAAGTAGTAAAATTACATCTATCAATTTAAATGTTTGTAAAGAATTAAAAACAATAGGTCTGCAAGCCTTTACTGGGTGTTCAAATTTAAAATCAATTGGAACTGGAGAAATTCCTGTGTCTGTTACTTCCGTAGATGCTGGGCTATTTAGTGGATGTAGTGCACTAGCACAGGATATTTATAGTGATGCAAATTTTGATTTTTCAGGAAAGGAAATGTTCAAAAAATCGGGTGTAAC
>JAGCJJ010000038.1 GCA_017648065.1 Kiritimatiellia bacterium
GCCAATAATTATTTCTTTGTTCACAAAGAAAATGCCAAAAATAGGCCGTTGCTTTGGTGAAATTTTGCTTCTTTCATATATAGCATATACTACTTACATTATCCTAGTTTCTTTGGGAAAATAGAAGTAAATAAGGCAATGTTTTAATGGACAATGCTTCGAGAAACACCTATTTTTCGTGAGCGTATAAGAATTATTGCTGGTCGCACTTATGTAGATTGGTGTGCTTATTGTGGTACTTTAGGTAATAAACCAATACGTATTTATGCAAAAACCAAAAGTGATGTAGAAATCAAAGCAAAACAATTTTTGGCTTTGAAGAAGCGTATACCAGAAACAGTCTTATTGAATAGACGTATTATGGTAGATGCATTAAATGCTTTAGAATATTTATCTGCCAATGGATATGGCGAATCGTCACTTACAAGACTTGCTTACGAATATGTTGATAGAGCAAGAGCTTTAGGAAAGATAAATTATTTAGATATTACGCTAGGTAAAATGCTTGATATTTTTATCGCTACAATAACGAGCTCTCAAAAAAGGAGTTACCAAAGCTATTGTAGTGCGATAAATAACCTTTTAAAATCTATTCCTTCAACAACTCCATTAAGACAGGTTTCAAAACAATGCATTCAGCAACACTTGAATCAATTTGCTTCGATTGTTACATATAATTCTAATCATGCACGTTTACGTTATATTTTTAATTGGTGTGTTGAGGAGGGGATTTTAGATTGCAGTCCAATGCAAAGGATAAAGCCAAAGCTGGTGCCATATCGAGAACCATCTTATTTTCTTCCAGAGAAGGTTGCAGCTATTATGAAGGCGATAGAATCGAATCCTCCTGATGATGATGGTGCTTTGTTTTTTATTTTTGGTTTTTTCTGTGGAATTCGTTCTGCAGAAATTATGCGATTAGAGTGGCGAGATATTGATTTATGCTCTGGTTTTGTAAAAGTACGCCAACCAAAAGGCTTTTCAAGAGGCATAAAACCACGAATTGTTGAGCTTGAGCCTAATGCAATTGCTTGGATTCGTAAATATTATCAATCAGATAAGCATGGGAAAATTGTTAAATCTCGTCTTACAGAGTGGAAAAAGCAGGTGTTAGACCCGTTAGGTCTTAATTGGGGCAATGATGCGAATCACAATGTAATGCGCCACACTTATGCAACAATGCATGTTGGGTGCTTCCGAAATGCAGGAGCTACAGCATTAAATCTTGGACATGGTCATTCTTCTGCTGTTCTTGAAAGGTATTATATGGGAGTTGTATCACGAGAGGTCGCCAGCAAATATTGGGAAATATGGCCGAGCTAAATAAATTAGATAATGATATTTTATTTGTATACAATTGAATAAAAGGTAGTTAGATTGTTTGATTAATGATATTTTGAGATGCCAATAATAGGTAAAAAATAGCGATTTTATAGACTTTCAGTTTTCTCTGGATTATCTATTATTATTGAACTGATAGTTATCTTTTGGTAAAATAGTGCAAAATAAAGAATAATATTTTGTATAGCTTTTTCTAAACTATATTACCATGTGTAAATCAAATCAAACTTTTTTTGCAGTAATAATAGCTGGTGGTCGAGGCGAACGCTTTTGGCCATTGGGTCGTAATTCTTTGCCTAAGCAATTTGTATCAATTTTTGGTGGAAAGCCACTTATTCGTCATGCCGTTGAAAGATTGGATGCCCTCGTTCCTGTAGAGAATATCCTTGTTGTAACTTCTGCAGACCTTATTGAGCAAACAATTAAGGCTTTGCCAATGCTTCCTGTAGAAAATATAGTAGGGGAGCCTTTCGGGCGCGACACAGCAGCTGCTTGTGCTCTAGGTACTGCACTTGTAGAAAGACGTGGTGGTGAAAATGCTGTTTTAGCAATTCTTACTGCAGATCATATTATTAAGCGACCAGATATTTTCCGTGAGACTCTTGCTGATGCTGCAAGCGTAGTTGCTTCAGAAGAGCGTATTAGCGTAATAGGTGTTACCCCACAATATCCAGCTACAGGATTTGGATATATTGATGTAAGTGGTAAATTAGAAACATCAACTAAAACTACCTTTAATAAAGTTTCTTGCTTTGTTGAAAAACCAGATATTGAGCGAGCCAAGGTTTATGTTGAATCAGGTCATCATTATTGGAATTCAGGTATGTTTATTTGGAGTGTAAAGACATTTAAGGAATCGCTCCAAAAGTATTGTCCTACAGTAAGAGCTATGTATGAAGCTGTTTTACCTACAATATCTACGCCAGAATTTGATTCCATGCTTCTTTCTGAATATAATAAACTGGAGAAGATTTCGGTAGATTATGCAATTATGGAAAAGGCAGAAAATATAGTTTCTGCTGTTGGTAACTTTGGTTGGGATGATGTGGGAACATGGATTTCTGCAGGCGAGCATTTCCCTGTAGATAGTGATGACAATCGTATCTACGGTGATGCAGTTGTTCTTGATAGTTCAAATAATGTTGCAGTAAATTGTGTTGATGGTCATCTTGTAGGTATGTTCGGAGTAGATGATTTAATTGTTGTTCATACAAAGGATGCAACACTTATTGCTTCTAAAAAGGCAGCGCCAGAGTTAAAGAAGCTGGTTCGCGAAATTGGCAGCAACGAAGATTATAAGAAATTTATTTAGTAGTTTTGCTTTATTTGGGTGATTTTGTATGGATGCAAATTGGGTAGATGTAGATAAGGATCCTCAGCATGTAGCCAGAGAGCGAGAGCGAGCTCGCGATCTACGTAAAAGTGCTTGGTGGCAGGGTGTATTGGAGAAAGGTGTTTGCCATTATTGTGGTAAGCAAGTAGGTAAAGAAGCACTTACAATGGATCATGTTATTCCTGTTGCCCGTGGCGGTAAATCTGTGAAAAGCAATGTTGTGCCTTGCTGTAAAGCATGTAATAGCACAAAAAGTTGTTTGACCCCTGCAGAGCAAATTCTTAATCAACTTGAGGAAAGTGGAGAACTTTCTACTGATTTTGATTTAGAGGATTATATATAATTTTGTTTTTGATTTAGGAGTAGTATATATGAAAGTGCTTGATTATGATTATTTGATAATAGGTAGTGGCTTAGCTGGATTATCTGTCGCTCGTAATCTCTCTGCACATGGTAATGTGCTTGTTGTTACTAAAAGAAATCGCTCTGAATCTAATACAAATTATGCACAAGGAGGTATTGCTTGTGTAACTCTTGAAGAAGATACCTTTGAAATGCATGTAGCTGATACTTTGGATGCAGGTGCTGGGTTGTGCGATGAAGAAGTTGTTCGCACAATTGTAAGTGATGGTCCAGCACGAATGAAAGAGCTGCGTGACATTGGTATGCCTTTTACTGCAAAGGATGGCTCAACAGAATTGGATTTAGGCCGCGAGGGTGGTCATTCAATGCGCCGTATCCTTCACGCTGGTGATATTACTGGTGAGCATATCCAATCAACTTTGCTTAAGGATGTTGATGCAAATCCAAATATAAAAATCCTCGAATATACTCATGCTATTGATTTAGTAACTCGTAATAAGGATGGACAAACCTTCTGTGTAGGTGCATATTTTCTGGATATTAAGAGCGGTGAAATTTTTGCTGTTCGTGCTTCTTATACAGTGCTTGCAACAGGTGGAGCAGGTAAGGTTTATCTATACACAAGTAATCCAGATGTTGCTACAGCAGGTGGAATTTCTATCGCATGGCGTGCTGGTGCAGAAATCCGCAATATGGAATTTGTCCAGTTCCATCCAACATGTCTTTATCACCCTGCCGCTAAAAGCTTCTTAATCAGTGAGGCTGTTCGTGGTGAGGGAGCAGAGCTAGTAGATGCAGATGGTGTTCCTTTTATGTTAAATTACGATCCACGTGGTTCTTTAGCACCTCGCGATATTGTCGCTCGTGCTATTGATAATGAGATGAAGACACGTGGTCTTGAGTGTGTATTTTTAGATATTCGCCACAAGGGTAAAGAATTTCTGATGAAACGCTTCCCAAATATCTATGCTAAGTGCAAGGAATTTGGTGTTGATATGGCGACAGATTTGATACCTGTTGTTCCTGCAGCACATTATTGTTGTGGTGGCGTAAAAACAACTGTTGACGGTTGCACAAATGTTGCTGGTCTTATGGCTGTTGGTGAGGTTGCAAGTACAGGACTACATGGAGCAAATCGCTTAGCAAGTAATTCTTTACTTGAAGCTATTGTTTGCGGTTATCGTGCTGCTCAGTGGATTATTGCACATCCACGTAAGGTAGATGTTTCTGATATTACTATCCCACCTTGGGTGTTAGGTGATGCTGTGCCAAGTGATGAGCAAGTAGTTGTTGCACATAACTGGGATGAGGTTCGCACATGTATGTGGGATTATGTTGGTATTGTTCGTACAGATAAACGCCTTGAACGTGCTCTCACACGCATTATGAATATCCGCCGTGAGATTCGCCAATATTATTTTGATTATTTTGTTACTGCAGACACACTTGAACTACGTAATATTGCAGATGCAGCTATGCTAATTATTATCTCTGCTATGTCTCGTAAAGAGAGTCGTGGATTGCATTTCTCATTGGACTATCCAGATACAATGCTTATATCAAGTGACACAGTTCTTGATAGAACAGCAGAATCCAAAACTAATTTATAAGAGGATATTATGATTTTAGATTTAGAACCAACTACAGAAAATCTTCATCGTAAGGATATAAATACAGCACTTATTCCTTCTCCTAAGCTACAAGAGGATAGCTATGACTGGTATAAGCGTGGTGAGGCTGTTCTTGCTGAAAAAGAAGAAATAAATCCAGAGGTTGTGTTGATTGGCGATTCTATAACACATTTCTGGGGTGGTCGTCCTAATTTTGGTGTGCATACATATCATCAGTCATATGATGACACTTTTGCAGGTATGCGTGTAATGAATATTGGCTATGGTTGGGATCGTACACATAATATGCTTTATCGTATTACAAAAGGTAAGCAGCTTGATGGCATCAATCCTAAGGTTGTTGTAGTTAATGCAGGAACAAATAATACTTCTACGACTGATGCAGCACGTGGCAATACTGCTGAGGAAATTGCTGAGGGTGTGGCTGAGGTAATTGCTCAGTTTCGCGAGCGCTTCCCAGATATTCATGTAGTGCTAATGGCAATCTTTCCTCGCGAAAAAGAGCCAACAAATGAACGCCGAATTTTGATAGTTGAGACAAATAAGCTATTAAAGGCATATGCTGAAAAACAATCAAAATTAATATATCTTGATTTGTGGGATAAATTTCTTACTTCTGATGGACTATTACCTCAAGAGCTTTGTGGCGATTATTGCCACCCAACAGAGGAAGGCTACAAGGTATGGGGTGGAGCATTACGTCCTATCCTTCTTGATTTACTAAAAAATGATTAAAAGAATATTTTTTTTCATCCTTTCTACTTTTTCTTGGCTTTGCTTTGCAACAATATCTATTGAAGCAGAGCTAAGTTTTGATTGTGATGAAAAGGCTCAAAATCTTAAGATATTATTAACAAATTCTGGTGATGAATCTGCAGACAATATTGAGGTACAGCCATTAAAAAGCCTAAATTTAGGAGATTCTGTTCACTTTGGGTGTTTACGCTCAAAGGAAAAATTTGGAAAACTTCTAACATTGTCTGAAGCAGATAGTAAATCATTTAAGGCAGATTCTAGTTGCTGTGCTTATCCTTTTATTTTAAGATACAGTGATCGTCATGGTAATAAGTATTCGTCAACATTACTTGCTAGCTGCAATAATGAAACCCATTCAGTTGATAGCACTACGATTTTATTGTCAACCGCTTGTGTAGAAAGTGACTCATCCAGAAGCGTACTTGCAATTACGGCTATGTACGATTATGAAGAGCTTCTAGCAAAAGATGCAGAATATTTATGCTTTTCGTATTATTTGCCTGATGGAATAACTCCTGCTTCAAGCGGAGAAAAGCAAGAGAAAACAATTCCATTAGATAAATCTGGATTTTATGAGTTTAATGTTGAATTAAAATCAAACATTAAAAATATGAAAGGAGATATTCCTTATTGTGTAATTGCTCAGTTGTTGGATTCAAATGGCAAGGTAATTTCTATTCCTACAGGTGTTAGAGAATTTATACATATTGATTCAGCGCTTGATTTAAATGCATTTCCTCAAAATTTGAGTCGTTATGTTTTTGTTTTTACTGCTTTAATTATATTAGCTGTTTTAATCCTTAAATCCGTAAAGCCTGAGTTAATTAAGCATTTGCCAGAGCGAGCACTTTGCTCAATAGAATGGCTCACTATTGTAGGGCTAACTATCTATCTTGGTGCGATTCTTCAAACACCGCTTGCACTAAAGGGTTATACCTGTATGGGTGGTGACTTGCCAGCACATCATTATCTTGTTGAGCAAATTTGCAATACATGTAGTCCTGTTTCATGGGCCGATGGTTGGTGGTGCGGTTTCCCAATGTTTCATTACTATTTCCCGTTGCCTTACACATGTATTGCTCTATTGAGCAAAGTGTTTTCTCATAACGTTGCATTCAATATTGGTGTTTGTCTTGGGATGCTCCTGCTTCCGTTGTCAGTATATCTGTCTGCACGTCTAGTTAGAATGCCTCGCCCATTGCCTATACTTGCTGTTTGCTTTGTTATCCCATTGCTTTTAGATAATACGCATAATATGTGGGGAGTAAATGCTTATAGTACGCTTGCAGGAATGGTTGCAAACAGCTGGAGTTTTTGCTTACTTTTGCCGGCCTTAGCAAACATTTGTCGCGATACTCAGGATAATAAATTTCGTTTACGTACACCATTGTTAATAGCTGCGGTTGCTTTGTCGCACTTTTTTACCTCAATAGTGCTAGCTCTTGTTGTTGGTGTTTTTTGGATAATTGTTTGTGCTTATTCATACAAAAATAAAACAACGCATTATCGTATAGCAATAATCGAGGGTGGTCTAGCAATTTTGCTTGTTTCATGGTGGCTTATCCCGTTGGCAATGACAGGGGAGTGGGCCGTTGCATTTGGCTCTCAATGGGAAATAAGCTTTTTTAAGCAACTACCAAATATTGTCCAATATTTCTTCCCTTTAGTGGTTCTTTTAGCTTTAAGTGTTCGAATATTTACTAGAGCAAAAATTGGTTTTCAGTTTTGGGCATGGTTTGCTGTATTCATACTGCTATTTCTTATTTCATTGGTCTTATTTTATTTTGGGAGAAGCATCGGCGAGGTTTTTGTGAATTGCAGGTTATGGCCATTTATTGTATTTGCACTCCTATTTATAATGGCAGGACTTTTAGCATATAGCTTCCGTGCAATTCCTATTTGCGGACTTATTTTTACGCTAGCTCTTTGCTTCTCTTTTGCATGGAATGACAAGCAGGATGATAAGAATGAGGTTTGGTCATATCTTAATCTTGTTCCTACATGGGCAAAGCATAATTTTTTAGGCTTTGAGAATGCTCCGAATGGTAAGGCAGGGCAAGAGCTGATAGAATACTTACGCAATGTTCCTCCACATGGGCGTATTGCGTATGATCTGAATCCATTTAATGAATCGCTTGGTTCTACTAGATTTTTTGAAGCATTGCCAGCTCTTACAGGCCATCCAATTATTGAGGGTGGAATTGTTAATTCGGCATTAGGCTCTCTTTCAGCTTATGTAGTTCAAGGAGAGATGTCTGAACATACAGCTGGTGCACCATTGCTTGTACAACCACAAAGCTTTGATCCCGAAAAAGGATTGGCTCATTTGGAACTATTGGGAGTACGCAGATTTATTGCTCATTCAAAATCCACAATCAATGCGTTGGATAGTTCCTTTGGAATTTGGCAGAAAGAGCGTGTGATAGGTGGAGGAAAGTGGATTATATATAAGCACAGAAGAGAATCTAATGGTTTAGTTCGTAAATGGAATATACCAATAAATTTTTATGTTAGCGATAATTTCCAAAAGGATTCATTAGAATGGATGTATGTTGGAGCCGCTGTGCGTGAGCCATTTGCATTTGTTAAACCAAGTATTCTCCAGTCTAAACTAGATTATCCGTATTCACGTTTAGAAGAATTAAAGAAATATCCAACACCAGTTGCGGATTGGATTTCTGATTTGTCTGACGATATTTCGTCAAAAGTAGTAAAAAATGGTCGTAGCTATGAAATTCATTTTAAGGCAAAAGAATTAAATTCTCCTTACATTGTGGCAATATCATATTTCCCAAATTGGAAGGTTAAAGGTGCTCGCGGGCCTTATTTTGTGACACCTGGATTTATGGTTGTTTACCCAACACAAGAAGATGTCTGTGTATATTATGGATATAGTATTGCCAATATTATTGGATATGTAATTTCCATTATTGGCTGTACAATTTTAGTAATAGTACTAGTAATTCGTACTATAAAGAAGCGTGCTTAAGTTATCTCTTGTTTTTGTTTAGTATATGCTCGTAACAAAATCCTTATTGGTGTATGTTTGCGAAGCTTAATTACTAAGCATTATTTTTTATATTTTATTGCCTCAATACTAGTGTTTTACAATAATTTTATACATGTATAATTTATGTTGACAAAGTTATTGACTATATGCAATAATAATATTATGAAAATAAGAAAAACACAGTCTAAATTTGTTCCTGCATACATTCTCCTAGCTGAAAAGTTACGTAAAGCAATAGCCAGTAATAATTTTCAGCCTGGTGATTTTATCGGTACAGAGGTAGAGCTTTCTAAAGATAATTCCATTACTCGTATGACTGCTCGCAGAGCAGTTCAAATACTCATTGATGAAGGACTCCTCGAACGCCAACCAGGTAAGGGTGTTTTTGTAAGAAATCCTGATGAGAATTTTCAGCTGATTAAACTGATGTCATGTAATCTCAGTTGGATGCCATCCATCTCTATTGGTCAAGGCATGAAGCAGCAAGCTGAAAAAATGAACGCGGAAGTAATTCTCTGCGATTCTCGTGGTAATGAGGATGAATATATCAAAGCAATTAAAGAGCTCCCTAATACTAAAGATAAAAGTAGTGCAGTTATCGTTTCTCTCCATACAAAAGCATTTTATAAAGCTCTTTTGCAGCTTGAATTAGCAAATTATAAGTATGTAGTTGTAGATGATGCTCTAAAGGAATTTCCTAGCCCATCAATCTCTTCAGATAATTTGCAAGGCGGTAAACTCGCAGTGCAAACCCTTGTAGATGCCGGCCATACAAACATTGGCTTTATTGGTGATGTTCAAGCCTCAACTACAGAAAAGCGTTTCCGTGGAGGTGCTATGGTTCTTGCAGAGCAAGGATTGTCGTATTCACATACTATTTGCTTGTCAGATGATGATTCTTCTTGGGCTCAAGAGGTATTGGAAAGCTTAACTAAATTTAAGGAAACAAATTCATTGCCTACAGCATATTTTTGCAGCTGTGACGCAGTGGCTCGATTCGTTTATCGCGCAGCTCCTGAATTGGGACTTTCAATTCCAGAAGATTTAAGTGTCATTGGCTTTGATGATGACCCAATTGCAGAATGGCTTTCACCAGCACTTTCAACAATTCGTCAGCCATTTATGGAAATAGGCGTGGAAGCTGTTAAAGCACTTGTAAGCACAGAGAAGGGTAATACTGAAGATGATGTTGATTTGTCTGTAGAATTACCAGTTCAATATGTATCTAGAAACTCTGTGAAACTAATGAAAAAAGAGAGGATAGCTTAATTATGTTCAAAAAATTTATATCAATGGCACTTGTAGCAACAAGTGCGCTATTTACGTTTGCAGAAGGGTTGATTCCAAATTCTGATTTTGAGAAGGATGACGGAACTGGCTGGGCAAAGGATTGGCCTAAAAAGGATTTTGTAACATATGAGTCTGAAAGTGGAAATCATTTTATAAGATTCAAATCAACAACACCAAACAAAATGCATATGCTCTATAGAGAGGTTAAAGTACCTGATGGAGTAGAGGCTTTTGAGCTTACTTGGCGCCACAGAATAAGTGATTTGAAAAAGGGTGACAAGTCATGGTTTGATGTTCGCATTATGCTTGAATTTATGGATGGCGACCGTAAGGGAGTAAAACCATCTCCTAAAGCTCCAAATTTTGGTAAGAATATTGGCGAGTGGACAGAATGCAAAACACAATTCCTTGTTCCAGAGGGTGCAAAAATCCTAAAACTGATGCCTTGCTTGTTTAATGTTAAGAGTGCAACCTGGGATGTTGATGATATGCAGCTAAAGGCAATTCCTGCAGAGGAATTAAAGCAAGCTGCAGCTGCTCGCGAAAAGGCTAAGAAGGAAGCAAATGATCGTAAGGCAACCAATGAGCGTAATAAGGCAGTAGCAACACTTTCACGCGAGGGCTCTCTGATTCCTAATGGAGATTTCCAAAAGCTACGCGATGATGGTAAAGGTGCTGTATATTGGGGTGAAAATAATGCTAACAGATTTATCGTAACAGAGGGCGATAATAACTTTATGCGTATTACTGCTACTCCCGGTAAGCTTATCAATATATATCGCGAATATCCTATTCCAACCGGCGCAAAGGCTCTTAAGCTATCTTGGCGTCAGCGTATTACTGGGTTAAAGGTTGGTGAAAAACCTTGGTTTGATGCTCGTTTTATCTTTGAGCTTCGTGATAGCTCACGTAATAAGCTATCAGATGCTCCAGGTCCTGTATATACACAAAAGAGCACAAAAGATTGGGTTACACGCAGTCGTGAATTCCTTGTTCCAGAGGATGCTGCATACTTTGTATTTATGCCAAGCCTTTTCCAAGTAAAGGCAGGTACTTATGATATTGATGATTTGGTATTAACTGTAGTTGATCCTGAGCCAATAATTGCAGAAAAGAAAAAGTGGGAAAGGATAAATGAAATGCGCAAAATTCCTGTAGAAGAGCCAAAGAAAGAGAAGTGGCCTGCTGAGCTAAAGGTCGTAGGTAATAAGGTTATTGATGCTAATGGTAAAGAGGTTTGGCTTCAGGGTGTGAATATTGTTGGTCTGGAGTCCCTGCCATTTGGTTCTCAAATGATGAAGTCAACTCAGGTTGCTGTAGACGAGTGGGGTAGCAATTGCATTCGCCTTACTGTTAAGGAAGAATTTTGGTTTGGTACAAGCATTCATCAGAAGGATGGCGGTGAGGCTTATCGCAAGCTAATTGATGATATTATTACTTATACTGCAAACCGTGGTGCATATGTTGTACTTGATTTACATCATTTTCGTGCTCCACGTGACCGTGATATTCGCTTCTGGACTGCTGCAGCTAAGGCCTATGCAAATCACCCAGCAGTTTTATTTGATCTCTTTAACGAGCCACATGATATTTCATGGGAAATTTGGCGAAATGGTGGCTGGGTAGGAAAGCGTGGCGGCGTAGATGAGTCTGCATTCCTATCAGATGAGGAAAAGAAAAAGAATCAGGGTTTTGAATCTTGCGGAATGCAGAAGCTTGTTGATGTCGTACGCAGCACCGGTGCAAAGAATATTGTTATTGCTGGTGGCTGCCATTGGGCAAATGACCTAACTGGTGTTGTAAAAGGCTATGCACTTGATGACCCAACAGGTAATGGAATTATGTACTCATGGCATACTTATAACTGGCATGGTGGCTGGGAAAAGATTATACCTGTAGTAGAGAAATATCCTGTTTATCTAGGTGAGTTTGGTGGTGATACAAAGAAGATGGGCTTCCTGCCTGAAGATATCCAAGAGGATCCATATACCTTCTGTCCAGATATGATGGGCTTTGTTCAAAAGCACAAAATTCATTGGGGTGCATTTTCTCTAGCTCCAAATTCAACACCACGTCTTGTTTTGGATTGGGAATATACACCAACACCATTCTGGGGTGAATTCGTTATTCGTGCACTGAAGGGCGAGCGCTTTGAAATGAAGCGTATGAGATAATTTATTAAATCAGTGATTTAGAAAGGAAATGTGTTATGAAAAAAACATTTGGTACAATAGGGTTGTCATTTTTGACAATTATTGCGACAAGTCTTTATGCTGAAGAGGAAGATCAAAATATCGGTTGGATTGGTGCTTCAGGTGGCTCTTATTCAGATACTGCAAATTGGTATAATGGTGTAATAAATGGTGTATTTGGTACAAATTTTACCAGTAAATTAACTTTAAACGTTCTTTGTGGTAATGGTTTTGATTTTGGAGACATAACATTTAAGCATTCTGGCGAAGTTACTTTCAATTTTATTGGAGACAATGGAGACCATGTCGCTTATATGACAAATAATTGGTCTCAGACACCTAGTGCATCTAAAGGCTCAATAACAATTGGCAGTGGTACAGAAAACCAAGGTCTTACTGTAGATTTAGGTGGTAATGAAATTGATTTTTATGTTCCAAAACCAACAGTTAATTTCTATAGCCCTATAATCAATGGTGACTTAAATGTTTTGAACACAGGTATTGGTCTAAAGGGAAGAAATGGCTCTTTCCCAGTTGGAACAGTTGTTGCATCTAATTCATGGGTTACATTTGGTTCAGAAAATGATTCTTTGGTGCCAGAAGTTCGTGTTGACGAGCTGGAACTAATTGGTACAGAATTAACAATTTATGGACATAAATATAATAACTCATTTGTTGAGAAAATAAATACACTTATTGTATCACCAGCACCTGAACTTGGTAATGGCTCTTCAGCAATTAAGTTTATGCCACGTTCAAAAAGTCCAGTTCTTCAGATTGGTAAGCTAGTTCGTAAAAATAATGCAATTATTAACCTGACAAATAATAATTCATATAATGTAGGTACAACTGATTTTGCTGCAAATAGCTGTAATTTGCTACTCGACGAGGTACCTGAATTTCCATATGACAATGGTGAGGTAGGTACAACAACATGTCCAGTATATCCATGGTTAGTAAGCAACTTATATTATTTCTATACATATCATCCAACAAGAGGTGTACGCTCACTAGATTTGGAAACAGAGGTACGTACATATCCTGAAAGCTATACAGGAGAGCTTGTTGCACCTGGTGAAAATGTATATCTTGCATATGATGCAACAATCTGTGATTTTACAGCAGAGGAGAATGTTGTTAATTCTTTGATGTGGGACGGAGCTACAAATTCTAAGGTGTATGTCACAAATGGTGTTTTGAAGGTTCTTTCAGGCGGTATTGTGATGAATAGCAATGACAATGCTGTGCTAAATGCAAATATTGATTTTGGAGGTGCAACAGGTTATATCATTGCTAGAAATAATAAGCGTAATTATTTACGCGGAAATATTGCTGGTACAAATGGTGTTGTATTTGCTACAACATTGAGCAGTCAAGGACCAACAAAGGGTAATTTCTATGTTGAAGGAACAGGTACATTTACTGGTAATACTTATGTTCAAAATGCAGTTATTATCCAAAATGAAGAATTCTTCCCATATGGAGAGCGTACAGGTGATACATATATTGATGGTCATTTGCGTTTGTGGTATAACACAATTCGCCTTAATGGTTTGTATGGTAATGGTGTGATTACCTTTAACAATAGCGATTCTGCAAAAGTAGTTGTCGGTTATAATGATTGCGATGGTGATTTTGGTGGTCGCTTCTATGGTAATAGATTGAATGTGGAGAAGATTGGTGAAGGTACACAGATTGTTCGTGGAGAAAATACAACTAGTGGTACAACAACAGTTAGTGCAGGTACTTTATACTACGAGTCAAATGTAGCAGGTCCTGTAGTTGTTGCTGATGGAGCAGCATTTGGTGGTGCTGGCACATTTACAGCTGATGGTACTGCTATTGAAGTTCAAGAAGGAGGTACACTTATCCCTATGAGCTGCGAGAACGATGGCGTAATGACAGTTGTGAATGATATTAGCTTTGGTGCTGATTCAACACTTAAGCTTACAGCAGAGCCTGAAGCAGCAGCTTTGATTGTTGGTGGCAGCGTATTAGGTGCTGATAGCGTTGTTAATGTAGAATTTGCTGGAGAAAAGCCAGGAACATATACATTGATTCAAGCTGCGACAGCTATTGAGCCAACAATTGTAAGTGCTACACCAAACTTCCGTATTTCTAAGAGTGACGATGGATTAACCTTCTATGGTACATTAAATAATCCAGGAACAACAATTGTTGTTAAATAAGTTAATTGATAGACATATCTGAATTCAGTAGCATTTTTCTAGAATTCAGATGTGTTTTTTTTGTTCACATTTGATTAGAGAATAAAGTTTTAAGCTATGGAAAAATATATAGGTAATCCAATTCTTTCTGCAAAGGATATCCCTTATCCTGCAACCTTAATCTTCAATGCCGGCGTATGCAAATATAAAGGCAAGTATATGATGCTCTTCAGAAATGATTATGGCTATGGAGAAAATGGCCCTGGTAAATTTACAGGAACAAATATTGGTATAGCGGAGAGTGATGATGGAATACACTGGGCACCTCATCCAAAGCCTTGGATTGCTTGGCATGATGAAGAAATCATCCGTGCCTATGATCCACGCTTAACTGTTATAGGTGATGAGGTTGTTATTTGCTTTGCTGTTGACACAAAGCACGGACTTCGTGGTGGTATAGCAACAACAACAGATTTTGTAGACTGGCAGATTAAGTCATTATCTGTTCCGGATAATAGGAATATGGTTGTATTCCCAGAAAAGATAAATGGAAAATATTGCCGCCTTGAACGCCCATTCCCAGTATATTCTCGTTGGTGTGATCGATTTGATATTTGGTATTCAGATTCTCCGGACTTAGAGTATTGGGGAAACAGTCGTCTTGTATTAGGTGTAGAGGATGTTGCATACGCAAATGATAAAATTGGACCTGCAGCACCTCCAATCAAGACCGAAAAGGGATGGCTGACCACTTTCCATTCAGTAGATAAGGATACATCAAGAGGCAAGAATGGTTGGGAAGATAAGTGGCAAAAGCGCTATAAGGCAGGAATTATGCTTCTAGACTTGAATGAGCCATGGCGAGTAATAGGGAAGTGTGATGATCCAATTCTTTCACCAACAGAAGAATACGAGCGTAATGGTTTTCGCAATGATGTGATATTCCCAGGAGGAATGATAGCTGAGGATGATGGCACGGTAAAGATTTATTATGGTGCCGCAGATACAGTTGTATGCTTAGCTACAGCCCAGCTTAGCGAGCTTCTTGATTTGTGTAAGCCATACCACCGTTAATTTTATATCAATTAGTTAATGTTTTTTGTTATTTAACTTCATCCCATTTTCAGGTCTGATTATGGGATTGTTGTTTTTTAACGAAACTTTGTAAGAGTACTTTATTTAACTATTAAGATTAAAGTTTGAGTAAGTGTCTAATAGTAATGTACTTGTAAAACACCATAATGGATAGATTTAAGTCTTTTTCTACTCGCAATTGTATTGAATTTTATCGCAAAAAATGGTATGATTTTTCCATATTTTATGGAGAAATTTTATATGAATTTAAAAATTAAATTTTTTGCGCTAAGTTTGGTATGTTTATTTGCAACATCTTTGTTTTCACAAAGTGCAATGAAACTAATTATTTCAGATGTTAAAATTCGTCAAATTGGTGATGTACCTGTTGATGAAAATGTAGCTAAGGAAATGGTTTTTCTTCAAAAGGGAATGGAGTTTGATGCTCTTAAGGCAGCTGTTGATGTAAAAACACTTTTGGGCACAAAGCGTTATACCAAGGTAAATTCTATTTGTGAAGTTCCTTCAAGTGGAATGGTTTCTCTAGTTTATGAGATTGAAGGTCGTTATCGATTGATGACCTCTCCTGTTTTTAATGGAATTGACCACCTTTCAACAAGACAAGCAATTAACGCATCTGGAATTGATAAAGGATTTTATGTTGACCAACATATTGTGAATGCAGCAGCTATTAAGGTACGTAGCGAGTATTTATCTGATGGATATAGAGATTGCAAAGTTGTTGGTAAAATTGTAAAAATCAAAGATCAATCTGAATATGTAGAGGTTCATTTTGATGTTGTTGAAGGTAAAAAAACAAAGGTTGCAAAAATCCAATTTAATGGAAATACAGTTATAAAGAGTGGTGATTTACGCCGTTATAGTGGTCAGCGTTCAATTTGGAACCCAGTTGGTTGGTTTAGTAAAAAACGCGTTTCTGATTTTGATTTAGAGTTAGTACGTAGCGATGCTTTAAAACAATACCATGAGATTGGTTATTTAGATGCAAAGGTTTCAGAACCACATAAAACACAAACAAATAATGTGGTTTACATTTCTTTTGATGTTGAAGAAGGTCAGCCTTATACTGTTGGAAAAGTTGATTTTGACGGTATGAAGTTATTTAATAAAGGCTTGGTTGCTGCAAAATTATCATTGCAAAACGGTGTTCTTGCTTCTTCAAAAACTATAGAAGAAGCTAAGAAATTTGTTAAGGATTCATATTCTGCTCTTGGTTATATTGATACTGCAGTAGATATTGTTCCAATTCCTGATGAGTCATCACAAGCTCCAGTCATGAACTTCTTAATAATTGTAGAAGAGAGTGAAAAGACAATGCTTAACAACATTGTAATCAGGGGAAATACAAGAACACTTGATAAAGTTATTCGTAGAGAATTGCTACTTGCCCCTGGTGATGTATTCTCAGGTGTTGAATTAGATCGTTCAATTAGACGCTTGAAGAATTTGGGATATTTTTCAGATGTTTCATACACTACGCTAAATGCAGAAGAACCAAATACTAAGGATTTAATCCTTGAGTTGGAGGAGCGTAGTACAGGAAGTGTAATGTTGGGCTTTGGTTATTCTAGTGTTGATCATTTAGTTGGATTCTTTGAGATTTCTGAATCTAATTTTGATCTTTTCAATTGGGATAACTTCCGAGGAGCAGGACAAAAGGCTCGTTTGAGTGTTTCTGCAAGTTCAGATAACACAGATGTAGAAGCTTCATTCACTGAGCCATGGCTATTTAATAGACGCTTATCTCTAAATGTTGAAGGGTATTATCGTACTCGTGAATACAACGAGTATGATCAGACTCGTGGTGGTGGTACAATTGGTCTTTCAAGGCATATTCCATGGGTAGGCCGTGTTGGTTTATCCTATAATGTGGAACAAGTTAAACTAGATGATGTTTTAGAAGGTGAATTTGTTTTTGCTGATGATAAAAACAAGACCTTTACTTATACTGGTGATGAGGATCATAAGTATTGGCTAGGTTCGTTAAAGCTAACATGGACTTATGATACCCGTAATAATTCAATGATTCCGACATCAGGAACAAGAGCTGTAGCATCTGGTAAATTATACAATAAGTCTCTTGGCAGTGATTATGATATGTATGAGCTTGATTTAAATATCAGAAATTATCGGACATTACCTTGGGGACATGTTTTAGGATTATATGCTCATGCTAAAGTTATCGACACTTATGGCGATTCAGATTATGTACCTATTGGTAATCGTTACTTCCTTGGAGGAGGAAGAGAAACCAGAGGTTTTGAATATCGTGATGTAGGTCCTAAATTACTTCCGGCAAATGGCGATGGAATTCATCGTCCATATGGTGGTCAAACATTCTTCAGTGCTTCTGCAGAATATAATATTCCTTTAACATCAATGATTCGACTCGCAGGTTTCTATGATATCGGTAATGTATGGAAAGATCCATTTGAATTTGATTTTTCTGAATTTGCACATAGTATTGGTATCGGTTTACGTCTTGATGTTCCTGGTTTCCCTGTCCGACTTGACTATGCTTATTCATTAGGCGAGGACGATGATTATACAAGAAAAGATGCTTTCGTATTTTGGATGGGATTTGATAACTAATAATTTAATTTGACTATGACTTTAAAACCAGATATGGATGCACTCAGTGCATTATCAGCATTTGTTGGCATAGCTCTTGTTGCGTTAGGAGCAACAGGCTTAATCCGTAAAGCAGAGGATTTTTGGGTGGCAATGTGTCGCTGCAAGATTCCTGCATATATCTTAACAACTATTGTCCTGTTTTGGTCTACACTATGGCTATATGTTATGCCACTAGGCTTTGTTGTAGCAATTAGACCTGTTCTGCCTATTTTGTTTGTTGTAGCAACAGTGCTTACTTGCATATATTGTAAGGAGCTGTTGATGTGCCGTGCAATTGGAGGCTTGTTAGTATTACTTCCTACACCTTTGCTTTCATCTGCTGCATGGCATCCATCGCCATTACGCTATGTAATGCTTGTATTTGCTTATGCAATGGTAGTAGAAGGAATGTTTATTGTTGGTATGCCTTGGACATTACGCAATCAGATTTCTTGGGCATTTCGCAATAAAAATAGAGCAAAGGTAATTTCTTGCTCTTCAATTTTGCTAGGTGTCGTATTGGTTTGCCTTGCTTTTACTGCATATAAAATGCCAATTTGCTAGAAAAACAACATGAGAAAAAAGTTTTTAATTGGATTTGCATTTATTTTAGCAGTTGTGCTACTTGGTGCTGTTATAAAGAAGGCCGGTGGTATAGTTGTTGTTGCTTCAGAGTTAGGTAGTGCATTTTCTCGTCACCCATTTTATGTTGTTTGTGGCATACTTTTTTTCTCTGTATCTTTGTTTTGTGGTATAACTCGTTGGTATATTTTATTACGTAAGTTAAATTTGCCATTGCGTTATAGAGATTGCATTAGGCTTTATGCTATTGGCCATTTTTGCAATATGCTTGGACCAGGAGCTTTGGGTGGCGATGTTGTTAAAGCTTCATGGGTCGCAAAGACAAATCCTACAAAGCGTACTGAACTTGTAACATCCATTGCTGCAGAGCGTTTTATTGGTATGGTCGCAATGGTATTCTTTGTTGCTGCTATATGTTTATGTAATTTTAACTTTTTTAATTCTCACCCTGAGCTTATTGCCTTTAGAAATGTGTTCTTTTTGATATTTTTGGGGCTTGTTGCATTTCTTGTTTTGCTTGTTGTTGTTGATTGGGGTAAGTATGCTTCCAAAATAAAAGTGCGCAATGGCGGAATACGAGAGAAGATTTTAGCAATATTTGTACGCTCTTGGGAAACTCTTCGAGTTTGCTTAACACATCCATGGACTGCTGGTGGCGCATTTATGATTTCATTGCTTAACCATTGCGTAGATGTTATTTGCTATTTTATTTTAAGTAGATCACTTGAACTGACTGTTCGCTTTAAAGAACTATTGGTTGTATCTCCTATAGCAAATACTGTGGCAGCAATACCTATTACACCTGGTGTTGCTGGTGTGCGTGAGAATATCTTGCAAGAGATGCTTGCTAGCGTAGGCGTTTTGAAAGATGAATCTGCTGCTCTAGGTTTATTAATGTTTAGTACTTTGCTAATTTGGGCTGTTATTGGCGCTATTGTTGGTTTTGTTATGCGCTCAAAGAAATAAATTTGATGGATTTATATGTTTTTCTATAAAAAAATAACCTTTATCTTTGTTGTTATAATTTCACTTTGTACGAATTTATTTTCGAATGTTTTAGAGACTTCTTATCGCCAAAAGGCGTCAGGTATTTATTATTTTAATGAGAATTTAATACGTTATGGCTCTACAAATAAATTGATTTGTGTATGCAAGGATGTTCAGAAATTTACTCCATATACAGAAATTACAAAAAATGAATTAGAGATTCTTTCTAAATACAAAGTAGATTTAATTAAATTTTCACCAAACTTTGATTCGTCTTTATCTTTGGATGTTGGCGAGAATTTGAAAAGACAAACTCAGCTTGGTATTATAAACGCTTATGGTATGCATGTTTGGTGTGATGTTTTAAGTGAGCATATTTATCCTGTAACTTCAAATGATGTGAGAGTAATAAATGATCCGTCTACAGAACAGGATTGGATTAATGCTGTTTCCGTTGATGAAACTTTTGGCCGCAAAATAGTTGATTTAGCAAGAGCTTGGGATTTGCGTATCGATTTTTTGCTTCAAAAACGAATGGCTAAATGGGGAAGAGGCTTCTGCGAAACTTTTGGGGTTCGAATTGCTGATAATCCAATTTTTGGTGTTTGGGCATTTGAAAGTAATTGGCTCGATAAGATGAATAATGATGAATGGTGTGAGTTGCCAATGTTCTTTATCGATTCTCTTACTGTAGAATGGAATAATTGGGTATATAACGAGGTTGTAAATACCACTGCAGATTTCAAAGAAAAATATTCCTTTTTAGTTGATGGTGAATCGATAGAAGATGGAACATTAAAGCTTGTAGTAAGTAGGCAATATACAGTTGCAAGTGATAACGAAAAGTGGATTACACTTGATGATAAAACTCGCGTAAAATACGAAAATTCAACTCGTTATCAGCTCCAAAAAGATTTTTTTGCACAATTATATCTTAAGCATATAGAACGACTAAAAGATAGCTTTAAGGTTTTGGGAACGGTTACTAGAGATGCTCCGTATTTTGTCACAATGAGCACAAATGCAAATGACAATATTTCTCTTACTGATATTTATTTTGGAGCAACAAAAAAACCTTATGTGTTTTCATATTCTTCAGATTTATTAGAGGGAAAAACCTTTTTGTCTGCTAAAAA
>JAGCJJ010000039.1 GCA_017648065.1 Kiritimatiellia bacterium
CATCTGTTATACGCTATAAGGAGAAGGCAAACTTTATGGGTATTTGGCTTCGCCCTAGAATGCAGATACCTATTGGTTTTGCAAAGGAAACAGTTGAGCGTTATAATAGAGAAACAGGTGACCGTGCCACACGCGAGAGCCTACGCAAGAATAAGCAACAGCGTGAGAAGTATATTGCTTGGTGGAAGGTTAAGCGTGCTGCATTTATGAATGAGATGCGTAATCACATGCTTGCCAGTGGATTAAAGTCTCCAATCATGCTTTTCCAGACTGCTGGTTCTGAGCCAGGTCCTGGTGTTTCAGGTGAATGGTGTGCATTTACAGATGAAAATAATAAGCAGAAGTGGGTTGATTTGTGGAAGGCTCCTCCATACAATAATTCTAAGGCGATTGCTCGCTCACCAAAAGATATTGCTTCACAGCATCTATATTTGACACAATTGCAGAAGGATGCAAGCTCATGGGGTCATTGGGAGTGGCATCACTGCTCACCAGGTGACGATCCATACAATTATCAGAAGCTAAAAGGTGTATTCTTGTCTCATCCAATTCATCGCTTGTTCTCAGTATATGATCCAAAGTCATTTAGTGAATATACAACTGCAGATGGAGGACAAATGCTGGTTCGTCATCACTCATTAAATGAGAATATGAATTACAAAATTGTAATGAAGGATGGCAAAGAGGCTGAGGAGCGCGTGTTTGGTTATGCTATTTGCGACTTTGAACGTGCAGGACGTGCTTGTATGGCTACAGAGGTTACAGCAATGGCTAATGGTAATCCATATTTTATTGGTTATCTATATGGCTCTACATTCTCTCGTGGTTTCCCAATTCCTGTTCGTGAATTTAACACAAACTATCTTGCATTGCCAGCTGTGCCATCAGAGATTGTACGTGGTGCTTGTGCAGACCCAGAGGTTGTGGTTCGTCGCTACAAGACACCTTCAAATGGAACTTACTATGCAATTATCCATACTGGAAGAGTACCTAAGAAGCAGGTTAAGATTAATTTCCCAGAGGATGTGCAGAACCTGACAATTATCAATACAGATCGTAAGATTTCTCGTAATAAGATAGCAATTGATTTGAAGCCATGGCAGCTATTGTCATTGCATTCAGACAAGTAATTTAAGCAGTGGCAGCAATGCCATTGCTTAAATATGAATATATTTGCTACTTAAAATATAAGAAAAGGAGGTCGTATGAATATCAAATTTACAAAGATGCATGGGGCAGGGAATGATTTTATTATCATTGATGATCGCGCACAAAAATTTGATTTAGATGCGACCTCTTTGATTTCTAAAATATCAGCCAGAGATAAGGGTATTGGCTGCGAAGGTGTATTAGTGATTCGCTTAGCAGAGACTTTCTCTGGTAATGATTTCAGGATGATATTTTTTAATCCAGATGGTTCTCGTGTTGGAATGTGTGGCAATGCAGCACGTTGTGTGGCATTGTATGCTTATAAAAATGGCATTGCCGGCGAGTCTCAGCATATTTTGACAGATAGTGGTGTAATTGTAGCAAGCATAAAATCAGCAGAGCCAGGAGCAGAGGTTGTATCTATAAAAATGCCACAACCATCTTTGCTTGAGGATTATGAGATTGATGGTCGCAAGTATGTATATTTGGATACAGGTGTACCCCATGCTGTAACAGTTCTTTCTGAAGAGCTTTCTGCTTTACAAATCCATGAAATTGGTAAAGCAGTCAGATACAATGCTGAGCTTTTCCCTAATGGAACAAATGTTGATTTTGTAAGAGTTGTTGAATCTCCAACAACAAATTATGTTTTGCGTACATATGAGCGCGGTGTTGAGGCAGAAACTGGTGCATGTGGTACAGGTGCTACAGCGTCCGCATTAGTAATGATTGCTCGTTACGGAGGAGTTTCTCCAATCCGATTTAAGGTATTGTCTGGCGACATTCTTGAAATATCGGCAGAATATGATTCTGCGAATAATCAATTTTCTAATGTCTATTTGACAGGACCTGCCCGTTTTGTTGCAGAAGGCTCATTTAATTCATCATGGTATTAAGCTAGATAAGTAATGCAAAGTACGTTGTAATAGTTTTACTTTGCAATACTTCGTAGCGGTAGTGCAGTCATAATTGCACAAAGCAATATTGCAAATCCTATACCTTTAAGTATTGTGAACCATGGAATAACTAATGTAACAGCAAGTCCTGCACGCATTGCTAATCGCGTACATGCTGTAAATGACCAACCAATAAGCATTCCTCCAAGGAGACTTATAATTAGCATACATATAATCACAAGCATTGCCTCTCCAACGAAAAGTCGCATTACTTGACCACGTGTCATTCCCACAGCACGCATAGTTAAAATCTCTTTTTGACTTGCTTTGGCAGAAGCAATAAGTAATGCAATAATACCTGTTGATGTAACAATCAATGACCAAAATGGTATTCGTGCCATTGTCCCAATAATATCATCACCATGGGCAATTGTTCCATCTGCAATTTCATCTCGGTGATGTACTTTTAATACAGACTCATTACCTGGATTCATTGTAGCACGAAGTGCCTCATCCAACCGAACAGTAGCCTGTAATGGATGTATTTCTCGTAGTTCAGGAGTGAGTTGAACCCAAAGGAAGTTTATTCTTTCTGAATTTCCAGTCATTTCGCGAGCTGTTTTCTCGCTCAAGAAGATCATACCCATTGTTCGTCCGGAACGTAGATTAGATGCTGCTTTATTTGGCTTTTCTTTTCTATCTAATCTGCCATTTAATGTGCGAACTTGTGCACGTGAAGTAACTAAATGCCAATTCAAATCTACAGAACCGCAAATTTGTAACTCTTTGCCTGCAAGTGAAATTTTATCGCCGACCTTTAATCCTGTTAGACGCAAGAACATGTCTGGTACTATACAAGTATTTCCATAAGCTAATTCAATTGCAGCTTTTTTAGCATTGCCATTTGAGAATTTGAAATCTGCAAAAGGTTTTTCTCCTCCAAATGTTTTTTCTGGGTCAATACCAAAAATAAGTACTTGTCCTTCTGAACTTCCTCCAACACTAGCTATTTTCTCACAAGTAGATTTATCTAATGGAAATTGAGTACATTCTATAGGGATTAGGTTTTGACCCAATCCTGTTGCCTTATTACCATTTTCAACTTGCTCATGACTTAACCCTCCAGGTAGAGCAGAAACGATTGCATCAGGCCATTCATTGCTTGGTACATAAGAAGACATCAATGTACCTCCCCATATATGGATAGCAATAAATGAACATAATCCAAAAGACAATGTCATAATTGTGCCTACAGAACGTGCTGGTTCTCGAGAGAGTCTTCGTATAAGCATATGCTTATCTAGCCTTACACACCATGCCACAAATGGTAGGAAAAGAAATTCTACACTGCGCATAATAGGGTGAATAAGCATCCAGCAACCTATTGTAAAACATGGCATTCCTAATGCAATCATTAAATAACGCAAAGAGGATTCGTCCTTTGCAAATGGTAACCCCATTATGAATAATGGCAATAGCAATAAAATTCCAAAAATAACTTTTTTCTTAGAAATTTGTCGTGGAGCAATTTCTATTTGTGCAATTGCCTCAAGTGGAGCAATTTTTACTGCATGTATAGCAGGAGCAATTACAGCAAAAAGGCTTACTAATAAGCAAAGAATAAGCGATAATAAAGGTGTTATGTATGAAATGTTAATAATATTTGGAAGTTGCTCTGAACTATCAATTATTAGGAAGCATTGTAAAGCAGCTAATGCAAGTATTGTTCCTGCAATCCAACCAAGTAATGCAATAATTAATGTTTCAAAGAACATAACTAATACAGCACCTTTTCTTGTCATTCCTACGCATCGAAGTACTGCTATGCGTTTGCGTTGTTCGGTAATACCAGTAACAAGAACTGTTGTCATCATACAAATTGCTGTAATAAAAGCAAGAGTTAATGACAATGGGAGCTGTGCACGAATTTGTCCTACAGTATCACTTTCAAACCGGTCCTTTAGAACGGAGAGTGTAGTGAATGTGCATTTGTCTGCAGCATGTGGTAATGTGTCTAGCACCTCTTCTAATGCATCACCATTGTAACCTTGAGCCATTTCACATAGTAGCAAATTACCTCTATCGTTAAGTTCCGTTGTAGGAGTTTCTCTACCAGAAATTTCTTTATATGCTCGTTCTGTTGTGTAAATAGAAGGGAAGGCAGCAACAAGATTTGAGTATTTATAAAAGCCTACAATTCTTAATGAAATTGTGCCATTTTTATTGATAAGGTTTATTGTAGAACCCAACTCAGGAATAGGAAGGCGGCGCTGTTCAAAAACAGCATAGCTGACAGTTGCATCCATTCTATCGGAATTTCGGTCAACCCATTTTCCTGAAACTAATTTGTTTGCAGCAAAAGGCTGTTTGCCAGATTCTGGGATAACCGCAACTTGCGCTGTCATAGGTGGTCCTTGAATAATATGTCCACCAGGTCGAATATCAAGAATTACAGGAGATACTTGAAGTTCAAGGGTTGATTTTACTTTAGAACTTGATGTAATAGCATCATATAGCTCCTGCGGAATAGGATTAGCTGTCGTTCTTGCACCACCTCGCCTTAAACCTATGGTTTGACCAGCTGTTGCACGTTTTCCATCATTTGGCGTATTGTTTGTTTTGTCCTTTTTTATTGCAGGACCTTGAGATGGACCTTGTATCCATGCGCCAAATGGAGCAGTTGCTTCAATTGCTGCTTGCTCTGATTGAGATATAGCTGTCTCAGCTAACCCACAGTGCCACACCAATAATCCACAAGCTGCGGCAGTACCGAATACCGCAGTAATTAAACGTCCTTTTTCTTTACGGAGAGCGCCCCATGCTAATTTAAATAAAATCATATTTTATCCCTCAATTGCTGCTAGATAACGTTCAGATACAATATGAGGATTATCTTCAGTAGCAAAAGCAGTAGCAATGATACCATCCTTAAGTACATGCACTTTTGAGGCAGCTGCACTAACAACAGGGTCATGTGAGACCATAAGGATAGAGCAACCAGTTTCTTTGTTTAGTTTTTTTAGTAAAGTGCATAGCTCATGTGCAGCAGGCGAATCTAAATTACCAGTAGGTTCATCGGCAAGCACAATTGCAGGATTAGTAACCAATGCACGAGCTATCGCTATGCGTTGGCGTTCTCCACCAGAGAGTTGAGATGGGAGATGATGCACTCGATCGCGTAAACCTAAAAGCTCAAGTAACTCCTTTGCTTTTTTGTTATCGTTTTTTCTATCAAGCAAAAGTGGAAGCATTACATTTTCTTCAGCAGTAAGCGTAGGAATCAAATTAAAATCTTGAAAAATAAGACCGATGTTTTTTCGACGGAAAATTGTCTTTTTTTCATCATTATGTTTAGAGATTTCATTATTCCCAATAATGATTTCACCTTCATCTGGACTTAATAATCCTGCCATGAGATGGAGTAGGGTGCTTTTCCCTGATCCGCTTTGTCCCATAATAATTTCAAATGAGCCATTTTTAAGAGAAAAATCAAGATTTTTAATTACTTCAATTCTATTACCTTCGGCGCCAAAACCTTTACGAAGGCCTTTAATTTCAATTGCTAAATTCATGTATTTGTCCAATTTCTGTCTTAAACCTTAAATAATATAGACTTTTACATATTTAAACGAATGAATACAATGTTTTGTTCATTATTGTAATATGTAGAAATATGTTCCGATAATTCAAAGGAAAGGGAAGCATAAAGCGCAAAGGACACAAAGTAGTGCGAAGTAAGATTTAACTTAGCGCGCTTTGTGTCCATTTTTTCGCATTTATTAGCAGCGTGTTTAAGATCAACAGCTGTTTAAGGATTATCCTTATCTTACCATTTCAGGGGTAAAATAAATACCACCAGCTTTAACAGGAACTCCCTCATTAAGCATATCAATCATTGTCTGCTGTAGCTTATTGTCTGCTTTATGTGTGGCAGGGTCTATTTTATCATGACCAAACACAAAGAAAATACCTTCTTGTGTATTAAATACAGGATATTTAAATATTCGACCATATTTCATGAATTTAACAAGATTAGATTCTGCTGGAAGGCGGTTCAACCATTGTTCGTTTAATATCCAAGATTCGCATGTGATAAGCTTTGCATCAACTCCACGATATTTTTTGAAAAAATCTAATGCTAATGGTAAAGTACGTTTTGCTTCTTCAAAATCCATAGATCTGCCACCAGGTATGTGTAATCCTAGAACTTTATCTCCGACTTTTGCTTGTAATGTCCATTCGTTCTTTTTGATTGTTGTAAGCTCTCTAATAAGGGTGCTATCTGATGTGTTAAAAGTATAACCTGTGACAGAATCTTCTGTTTCAACAAGTGTTGTTGTAAATTCAATTCCTTCGGTTGCTTCATTTGGCAGTCTGTCACCTACAGAATTGAACTTCCAACCATCACGAGCAAAAACAAGATGCTCACCAGTTGTTTTGTTAATATAAATCGCAGGCATCCACCATTCAGAAAAGTCATCAATAGCAAATTCAAAGCGTCCTACACGTGTAATTTTTCCTGCGGCACCAAGTGATAGCCAAAAGATTTGACTTGAGGTAAATCCTGGTTTTCCTTCATGTGCTGCTTGATAAATCTTAACGGCACCACCAATCCATTCTGCATGGTGATGAGCATATTCTTTAGGGATACTATAGGAGGCATAGCGTTGATAAAAGAGAGGAATAGATGCAATAGCAAGTAAAAGAACAGGCAAACCTGCATTTTCACCAAAATATGGCTGAGGTTGAATTAGTCCCCAATTAACATTCTTTCTATCAACATAAAGTCCCATATAAACTGCTGTCATAATAGAGCAGCAAACCGGATCATCGCCAAGCTCTTTTGCTACGGCAACGAGTCTATCCTTTAAATCATCAAACCAAACTAACTCAGGCAAGTACTTCTCAATAAATTCAGCTTTAAGGAATTCTGGGCATTCTATCTGGCCATCTGGCATTGTCCAATCAAGCAATGTTAAAACTTCTGCAAAGCTAGAATCTAGCTTTTGTCCCTTTAATAATTCAATTATTTCTAGCTTACGTGCTTCTTGTGCTGGTTCCATAAAATTCTCCGTTCAAATTATTTTTGCAAAATTTTCTCATTTTTATGTATCAAAGTCAATCAACTTTTAGGTCTCTGTTCATAAGAATAACAGTGTATGTTTTTTATTTTTTTGAAAAATATGCTTGAATATATAATAATTTAAGTGATATAATAAGTTGGCAAAAGCGCACAAAATGTGCTTAATCGAACAACAAAAATACCATTTAGGAGGTACCCGTGCAGATTAATCCTTACACAGATGAATTTATGAGCCACTTCAAGTTTGATGGGCTAACTTTTGACGATGTTTCACTAGTCACTCAATATGCTGATTTCCTTCCAGATTCTACATCTACAGAGACACGTCTTACATCAAGGATTAATATCAATATTCCATTTATGAGTGCTGCTATGGATACGGTTACAGAAAGCCGTATGGCTATTGCCATGGCAATGCTTGGTGGTATCGGTGTAATCCACAAGAACCTTTCTCCTGAGCTTCAGGCTGATCAAGTAAGCCGCGTTAAGCATCACCTAAATGGTCTTATTCATGCGCCTATTACTTTCCACTGTGGTCAAACAATTGCAGAGATTATGGCTATTCGTGAAGAAAAGGGCTATAAGTTTTCCGGCTTCCCAATTCTAGATGAAAATGACAGAGTAGTTGGTGTTCTAACTTCTAAGGATATTGATTACACAGATGATCATTCTGTTAAGGTTGAGGATGTAATGACTCGCAACCCAATTACAGCAGTTGCAGGTACAACACATTCTCAAGCATATGATATCATGCTAAAGGCACGTAAGGGTAAGCTTCCTCTAATTGATTCTGATGGTAAACTAGCTGGTTTATATTCATTTACAGACGTACGTAATCTTGTTGAGAAGAGCTTGCCAATGGCTAACCGTGATTCTCAATATCGTCTTCGTTGTGCTGCTGCAGTTTCAGGTGGCTCTGATTATGAGCGCGTAGAAGCTCTTGCAGATGCTAATGTTGATGTTTTGGTTGTTGATTCTGCTCATGGTCATACAAAGGGCATTATCGATATGGTTAAGTGGATTTCATCTCACTATCCAGATATTGATATTATTGCAGGTAACATTGTTACTGGCGAGGCAGCTATTGCACTACGTGATGCAGGTGCTCACGCTGTTAAGGTTGGTATTGGTCCAGGTTCTATCTGTACAACACGCGTTGTATGTGGCGTAGGTGTTCCTCAGATTACAGCAGTATACAATGTAGCAAAAGCATTGGAGCGTTCAATCCCATGTATTGCTGATGGTGGTATTCGTTATTCAGGCGATATTCCAAAGGCTATCGTTGCAGGTGCAGAGAGCGTAATGCTTGGCTCAGTTCTTGCTGGTACAGAGGAAAGCCCTGGTGAGAAGATTATTCAGGATGGCCGTCAATATGTAGTTTATCGTGGTATGGGTTCTCTTGCTGCAATGCAATCTGGTAAGGGTTCTCGTGAGCGTTACTTCCAGTCTGCACGTAAGTCTGCTGATCTTGTACCAGAGGGTATTGAAGGTATTATCCCATACGTAGGTACAGTACAGAAGGTAATGACACAGTTCTGTGGTGGCCTTCGTGCATCTCTAGGTTACAATGGTGCTCATAACCTTCAGGAGCTACATGCTAAAGGCAAGTTTGTTCGCGTTTCATTGGCTGGCTTCCGTGAAGCACACCCACATGATGTTCGCATCACTCGCGAAGCTCCAAACTATCGCTCATAGTTGTTTGAGTTGTCTTACAATGTGGAAGTTGTTTCTTCCACATTGTGACAGAGCGAAATATATAATCAAGAATTAGTATAAGAAATTATGCCATATTCACCAAAGACGCCCGAAGATATTGCTGTTGCTAATCGCTTCGGGCGTAATTTATATGAAAAGCGATTGCGTCATGAAAATGAACGTAACCTAAAGTTTAATGGTAAGGTAAGATTTTGTCCAGTACCTATCTTTAAGTTTATCCTGACAATCTTTTTCAAAATAACATTTCTTTGGAAGCGTGGTTATAAGAATTATCTATCTCCCAAAGTAGAAGAACATCCATTGACCCTGCCACGTCTACCTAAAGAATTTAATGGATTTCGTATTCTACACTTGTCTGATTTACATCTTGATTTAGATGAAAAGCTAGTACCTGCAATTATTACATCGCTGCAAAATCTAAAATATGACTTATGTGTAATTACAGGAGATTTTAATAATTTTACAGTTCATAAGAGTGGTAGTGCAATCCCTGAGACAGAGCAATTAGCAAAAGCCATAAATGCACCAATCTATGCTTGTTTGGGTAATCATGATTCTCTTTTAGATGTTCCACATTTAGAAGCTGCAGGTGTTAAAGTTCTTTTGAATGAAGGAATTGAGCTTAAGCATAATGGCGCTAGTATTTGGCTTGGTGGCGTAGATGATGCTAATATCTATAAGAGCGATGATATTAAACGTTGCTTTTCTGATGCATCGAAAAATTCTTTCAAACTTTTACTTTCTCATACGCCAAGTACGTATGCAAAAGCAGCAGAGGAAGGAGTTGATCTTGTTCTTGCGGGGCATGTGCATGGTGGGCAGATATGTTTCCCTGGTGGCACAATGCTACACAAGGTAATAGGATGGAAGAATGATCCTAGCCCAGACAAAGTATGGGTTGGCCATTGGCGTGAAGGTGATTTAACTCAAGGTTGGACTTCACGTGGTGCAGGTGCATGTGGTGTTCCTTTACGCTTTAATTGTCCTCCTGAAGTCGGAATTATAGTTCTTAATTCTCTAGAATAACCCCTCTTAATACAAATAGTGTTATGATATACTTTTTTGCAGACAACCACTACGATGCACATCCAGGTAAAAGAATTTATGAGGCATTGCCGGCAGAACTTAAAGCAAGAATATGCTTCTTTGAGGATGATTGGTCTGTATTAGAAAATGAGGCTTGGGAAGATTCTTGTGAGCTACTTATTTTAAATATGATTGGCGACACCTGTGGCGTGCCTTATCCAATGTGTGGTGAAGCCAGGGTAGAGCGTTATATCAAAAATGGTGGCAATGTAATTCTTCTACATGGAAGCAGTGCTGCATTTTGGAAGAATGCGTGGTGGCGAAAGCTTGTTGGTTTACGTTGGGTTCGTCCTAATGATCCAGAAGGTATTACACCATCTACTCATCCAATTGTTCCATGCACTGTTACTATTAAGGAAGGCGTAAAACATCCTCTTGCTGAACATTTAAAAGCATTTTCATTACCGACTGATGAGGTATATATCAATCTGGAGCAGTCGCAAAATTGTGAGGTTTTAATGGAAACAACAATAGCAGAGGGGACATTCCCACAATGTGCTGTTGTTAAAACTGGCTTTGGCGGAGAATTTTATCATTTTCTTCCTGGACATACAGAAATCATTCCAGAGGGTATTATCTCAAATATTAGTGCAATAATAAAATTTGTTTTGTAGTGTACTTATATTGAGTTATCGGAAATATATTATAATGGTAAATAAAATGAATATAATCTTAAAACCATTAGAGCCTTGTGAACTGGAGCTATTTCGCAATGAAATGAAAAAATCCTTTGAGCAAGGTGTGTTAGAACGATTTGGGGATATTTCAGCAGCTCCAACACCACCAACAAATGAGGTTGATTTTGCACTAAAAGATGCAACTATTGATGTTTTTCTTTTGATGTTTGATAATGTACCTGTTGGAGGCACAATTATAAAAAGAGAAAATAACAATAAGTTTTCTCTTGATTTGTTTTTTATATTTAAGGATTATCTTAATAAGAAGCTTGGTTCGGTAGCATGGCAGGCTATAGAAGCAAATTATCCTAAAGCAGAGCTATGGGAAACACATACACCTTATTTTGAGCGACGTAATATTCATTTTTATGTTAATAAATGTGGCTTTCAAATAGTAGAATTTTTTTCTGAATTTTATAAAGAGGAGCATGATATTACAGAGGAGTTCAAGGACATTAATACATCTGGCTTTTTCCGCTTTGAGAAGCGTATTAAGCAATAAATCCTGCTCAAACCTGTAAAAATTTCGCTCTTTAAGGCTCAATAGTTGCTTTAATAGCAAAATTTTTAATAATTTATTTATTTCAAAATGCTAAAGTTTCTTTATTGAATTTTTTACGTATTTGGCACAATCTTTATGTATTTTGGCATTAAATTACAAGTCCATGTTGTTGAAAGAATACTAAAATATATGATATATTATTGTACAAATATTAGAAGCTTATTAAACATAAAGCGATTTTATATAACAACAAAAAAGGAGAAACAATGAAAATCAACAAACTATTTCGTTCATTGATTTTTATGGGATTAGCACTTGGTGCAACATCCTCTGCGCTAGGTTATACACCAGCATACACAAAAATTGATCATCGTGGCTTAATCGAAATGCCTGATCTTATTAAAGGTAGCGATAAGGCTTGGTGGGGTGCGGCTAATCTTATTGCCTTTGGTCCAGGTTGGAGCTATTCAGCACAAGATTATGCTTCTAAAAATCGCAAAAAGACAGCTATCGTTAATGATGATAACAAAGTCATCGGTGTGTCTGTAACAGCAGATATGAATGCTGGCAGCTCAAAGCTAAAGATTTATCAAGAATTTACCGATGCTTCTGTAGATGGCAAGCAACAGATGAAGGTTTTGTGGCGTATCAAGTCAGCAGATGGTAAGCCAATGAAGCTAGAAAATGCATTCGTTGCTATTCCTGTAGCTAAATATGATTTTGTTGGACAAACAATTACAGATAAATTTGGAAATTCATTTACATTCCCAACAGATTTTACATCTGAATATCTTTCACATGGTCTGAATCAGTCTGGTATTGTAGCAAATGGTAAAAGTGTAAAGCTTGAAATCGGAGTAGAAAAGGGTAGCTTGGCACTCGTAGATGGTCGCGCACAAAAGACAGATGCTTATGTATTTCGCATAGGTTTCCCAAATACCAAAGATGCTATTGAGTCTGAGGTTGTTTTCACAATTGGTGGCTACTTTGCAAAGAGCAGAAAAAAGAGTGCTGGTAAGTTAGACTTCCAAGCTCCTAAACCACCTATCATTATGAAAGCCAATAATAATTGGGTTCCATTTAATTTTACTAATGAAGTTAAACCAGGAACAATTCTTGACTTTACAAGAACTGGTGCAACAAGACATGCTCCAGCAGGTAAGTATGGATTTGTAGTTGTTGGTGAGGATGGCCGCTATGCATTTGAAAAGAATCCTACACTACGTCAACGCTTCGTAGGTGCAAACCTCTGCTTTGATGCTAACTTCCTAACAAAAGAAGAAGCAGATAAGATGGTTGCTACTTGGGTAAAAATGGGTTATAACACTGTCCGTTTCCACCATACAGACGTAATTATGATGGAAGGTCAGTGGGGCCATGATTATTGGAACAAGAAGACTCGTGGCGTAATTGATAAGAACCAGCTAGATAAGATTGATTACCTTTTTGCTAAGATGAAAGAGGCTGGTATTTATGTAACAATCGACCTATATCAGATGGGTGCCATGGGTATGATTGAAGGCGTAGACAAGCAGGTACACACTGCTATTAAGGCACTAGTTCCAATTCATCAGCCTGCATTTGAGGTATGGTTCAAGAGTGCAATGGAATGGCTAAACCATGTTAACCCATATACAGGCATTGCATGGAAGGATGATCCAGCACTATTCACAATTTGCCCAATCAATGAGGATGCTATTGCATCTGTTTGGTGGGAGGCAAAGGATAAGTATAATGCTGCATTTGAAGAGTGGAAAAAGACCAATGCAACAGAAGGCCGCAATGACAACCAACTTCGTGCACAATTCCTTGCAGAGGTTAAGGCAAAATCTAATAAGCAGATTAAAGA
The DNA here is from genome assembly GCA_017648065.1 of Kiritimatiellia bacterium. Taxonomy (GTDB): domain Bacteria; phylum Verrucomicrobiota; class Kiritimatiellia; order RFP12; family UBA3636; genus RGIG990. The sequence continues at coordinate 12,959 of JAGCJJ010000039.1, forward strand.
GCGTCTTCAGGCTGCTGGAGTTAAGACTCTACTAAGTGGTAGTAACTGGTGGGATACAATGGCTCAAACATTTGAGCGTGAGCAACTGGATGTTGTTGATAATCATCAGTATTGCGATCACTATCATTCCACAAATCCTACAACAAAGATGAATAATCGTAGCACATTTGATGAGGGTGGTAATGGGTTTAATTATATGACACCATTAATGAAGACACCAACTCGCTATTTTGGTAAGCCAATGATGATTACAGAATACAATTTCTGTGCACCAAATGAGTGGCGTTTGGAGGCAGGTGCCTTTATTGGTGCTTATGCTTCACTACAAAACTGGGATGCTATGTATCGCTTTGCATGGTCACACGCAAAGAAGGCTTTGTTTGAACAATTACCTATCAGCGGTTTCGATATTTGCCGTGATCCTGTTGGTATGCTGACAGAGCGCCAGATTGTGCTTATGTATGGACGTGGTGATGTTGCTGCAGCAAACAATAAGTATGTTTATGGTGTAACAATGGATGAGGCAACACAGCAGGGTGTTGGCGATATGTGGGGCAAGGGCTTATTCCCTGCAAAATTTGTAAATCTATGTGCTATGTCTCAAATTGGTTCTCAGGTAATTGAGGGCGGTCAACCAATCAAGGGTAAGTTTACCGCTGTTGTTGGCAAGACCAAGCCATCTGATGCAGTATTAGCTGGCAACAAGTTTTTGTCACTTGATGAAATCACTGTTACAGCAGGGAAGGGGGAAGTTGTTTCTGATACAAACGAGATCAAAATCAACAAGAGCAAAAAATACATCCGTATTGATACAGACAAGACAGACTGCATTGTTGCACGTAAGGATTCAACACTTAACGCTGGTGCTTTAACAATCTCTGGTAATACATGTTATTGTTCTGTATCTGCTTCATCAATGGATGGTAAGAATATTGAGAACAGCTCAAAGTTATTGTTACTACACATTACAGATGTTGTTAATACAGGAATGGAATTAGGAACACCAAATCGTACAGAAATCAAGAAGCTTGGAACTCTTCCATATTTGGCACGTGTTGGCTCTGTTAAGGTAATTCTAAAGAGCGATGTTCCAGGTATGAAGCTATACGCTCTAAATTCAGCTGGTGAGCGTATACGTCCAGTTCCATGTAAGTATTCACCAGAGAAGGGTGGTTATATGTTTAAACTAGCCGTTTCTGCTGATGAAGAACCATCTATGATGTATGAATTAACAAAATAAAAATTGCGTTCTAATAATAAAAAGGTCTGTCATTAAAATGATGGACCTTTTTTATTATTTAAGCATAATTTTGACTATCCATTCAAATCTCTAGTTTTATTTGTTTTTTCAATAATTTGTTTGAGATTTTCCATTTGTTGTGATAGAATAAAAGATAAATTTTTAACATTAATTTAGGATATTTTATGTATACAATTATTTTAAGTCTCGTTTTTGGTAGAAGTCCAGCTGTTACTCTTAAATATACTGATGTATCAAGCACATTTTGGAGCATCTTTTTAGGTCTTTTTGTATTTATTGGTATTACAATATGTATCAATTTAATTCTTAAGAAGAAGATCGGTGCTGTAATGCTTGGCCTTCAAATGATGCTTACAGAAGGACAGAAATCAATTCAGAGCCGTGTAAATCAATTTCAGTCTCGTCCTAATGGCGATCCAAAGCGTTTTATGGCAGAAATGGAAAAGAAACAGCGTGATTTAATCATGAACGCTATTGAATATACAAAGAATTTTGAGCCATTCCGAAATTGGACTCCTTTATTTGGTAAACAAATCAATACAACACGCATGCAGTTCTATTATCAGCTTCAAGACTTTGCTATGGTTGATAAACTTCTTCCAAAGTGTCTTTATATGGAGCAAATGACATGTGCAATGAATATTGCTCGTATGTACAAGAATGAAAAGACAGTAGCTGAAATTGAAAAGCAATTTAAGAAGTTCACACTTCGTCTTCGTAGAGGGAAAAGCCACCTTCTTTATTCTTTGATGGCATGGATATATGTTCAAAAGGAAATGCTAGATAAGGCTCACATCACACTTGTTGAAGGTTGTAAGGTAGGCTCTCATGATACAATGAAAAAGAATTTAGAGCGTTTATCAAATAATCGTATTATTGAATTTTCAAATGCAGGGTTGGGTGATGAGTGGTATGCTCTATTCCTTGAAACCCCAAAAATGCAAATCAAGCGCCAACAGCATCCTGGAAAGTTTGGACGTCCATTCTAATGGTTGCCTAGCAAATTAAAATATTTACATAAAGCAAATGGGATTGTGGTGCAAACTACTAATCCCATTTTGTGTTTTTAACATATCGAGGTGATATATGAAACTGTTACAAAAAATAATGGGAATACTTTCTACTAAGCAATCCAAAATAGTAGGTGGCATAGCTCTATTGTGCAGCTTTATTTTAGTTAAGGTTCTTAAGTTTGATATTATTGTCGACCCAGCATGGATTACTATTCTTTGCTGTGGAATACCAATAATGTACGGCTCTATACGTCGCTTAATTGTGATGAAGCAAATTAAAGCAGGCTTATTGATTTCTATGGCTATGATTGCTTCAATCATTCGTGGACATTTATTTGCAGCTGGCGAGGTGGTTTTCTTAATGGCTGTTGGAGGAATGCTTGAGGATTTTTCAATTGCTCGCACACAAAAAGGATTGTCTTCTCTTATTAAATTAGTTCCTAAGAAAGCACGACGTATTTTTAATGGAGTAGAAGAGGAGTGTGAAGCAGAAGCATTGCATGTTGGCGATATATTGCGAGTTCTTCCTGGAGAAGCATTTCCTGCAGATGGAGTTGTTTGTAGTGGAACAACAACTGTGAATCAAGCAATTATGACAGGAGAAAGTTTACCTGTAGAGAAAAATATTGGTGACGATGTCTATTGTGGTACAATCAATTGTTTTGGAACTGTTGAAATTAATGTTTCAAAAGAGCCAAAGGATAGCTCATTACAAAAACTTATTCAGCTTGTTCGTGAAGCAGAAAGTAAGAAAGCACCAATGCAAGGATTGGCTGATAAATGGGCTTCTTTGCTTGTTCCTATATCATTCCTTTTAGCAATCTTCATTGGCTTGATAACAAATGACGTAGACAAAGCAGTAACAATATTAGTTGTATTTTGTCCTTGTTCATTAGCTCTTGCAACACCTATTTCTATTGTTGCTGCAATAGGACAAGGCTCTCGTAAAGGTGTGCTTATCAAATCTGGAGAGGCTCTTGAGGCAATGGCTCATGTTGATGTAATTACATTTGATAAAACCGGTACATTAACAAATGGCGATCTTGTTGTCAGTGATGTTTTTTCTTCTAATGTAATTTCTGATGAGAAGCTTATTGTATTAGCTTCTGCTGTAGAATCATTTTCAGAACACCCAATTGCAAAAGCAGTATGTACAAAAGCTAAAGAAATTTCCTCTGATATACCAACAGCTTCTGAATTTAAGATGACACCAGGCCAAGGAGTTGAAGCAATAGTTGATGGTAGCTTAGTACGTTGTGGTACCCACAAATTTGTTTTAGACAATCAAGAACATTGTTTGCTAAAGAATGTTCAAGAAGCGCTTGATTTATTTAGTTCTCAAGGAAAAGCTACACTTGTTATATCACAAAATGCAGAGATTATAGGCGTAATTGCCTTAGCTGATACTATTCGTACAGAAGCACAAGAATGTATAAAAGAATTGTCAGCTGAAGGAATAAAATCTGTATTATTGACAGGAGACAATAACAATGCAGCAAAATTTGTTGCTGACAAGTTGGGTGTCACAGATGTTTTCTCTCAGCAATTGCCAGAGGAAAAGGTACAATGCATTCTTAATTTACAAGCAGAGAAGCATATTGTAGCAATGGTAGGAGATGGTGTTAATGATGCAGCATCAATTAAGGCTGCGAATGTAGGTATTGCTATGGGGTCATTTGGTAGTGATATTGCTATTGAATCTGCAGATATTGCATTAATGGGTGATAAGCTATCACTTGTTACATATTTACGCAGACTGGCATTGGCAACATTCCGTACGATTCGCACTAATATTATCATTTCTATGACAGTTAATGTAATAGCTATTATATGTAGTGCTTTAGGATTATTAAATCCAGTTACAGGTGCTCTTGTACATAATGTAAGCTCAATATTGGTGGTACTTAATGCTGCACTTTTATATGACCGAGATGCCTAACTGTAAATAAAAAATAATACATATTGGGTAAATCCTGGTTAATATAAATAAAACCATTAGACAAAACAATATTCAAGACTTAGAATAAAACTATCTTGATTTATTGTAGAAAGTGTGAGATATTTATAAACAAAATCTTAATATAAATAATATTGTAAAATCGGTTTACTTTTGAATTTAAGTTAAAGGAGATTATTTATGATAAAAAGACAATATTTTACAGCTTTAGCTATGTTCTTTTGTTCATTAACATTAGCTAATGCAGCATGGACAATAGGAGCATCTTCAAACGGCTATCCTTATGAGTTAACAGATGGCACTTGGGTTATTGGTTGCTCAGTTAATGCTAATAATGAAATAACTGTTGGCTATAATAATAAAAATAGTGTTGTGACTGGTGCAGGCAATAAGCTAGATCTTATTGCAGTAAATAATGATTTAGAAGGGTATTCAATTGTAAAAATTGGGCAAAGTGCTTTTAGTGGAACAGAAATAAATGGGCTTACAATTCCTAATACGATAACAGCAATTGAATCTTATGGGTTTAGGTATGGCGTAAATGGTGTTGTAACCATTGAAGAAGGAAGCCAATTAGGAAGCATTGGTTCGTATGCTTTTAATGGTGCTCCAATTACTTCAATCAACTTGGATGTTTGCAAATCATTGAAAACAATTGGTCAAGAAGCATTTAGAGGTTGCTCATCATTGGCATCAGTTGGAGGAGGAACGCTTCCTGATTCTATCGAAGTCATTAATAAGGGAGCTTTTTATGATTGTTCTTCATGGAAAGAAGACGTGGTTTGCTATGCTAGGTTAAAATTTGATAATGGCGATACCTTTAGAAATACTAGAATAACCTCATTAGTGCTACCAAATGTATATGGAGCTATTGGTGGATATTTTCTTAATGGAAATTCCGCAATTACAAACCTTGTTCTTAGTCAGGATATTACATATATTGGTGCAGAAATTATTTCAAGAAATGGTAATGTAAATAATCTTGAGAATTTTGAGCCAAAGGTTTTACCAAAGGTTACATCAATAGGAACTCACTTTATGGGATATGCACCTAAAATTAAAGGAGACTGGGAGTTCCCTGAGCTGGTATCTATTACAGGTGACTCACATTTTCGTCAAACAAAGATTACAAGCTTTAAAGCTCCAAAATTAAATGTAATTCCAGGCTATATTTTTTGCTCTACTTCAACTATTACAAATGCAGTATTTGGTTCAGAGGTAACAAGTATTGGTGCAACAGCATTTTCTGGTTGTTCAAACTTAGAGAGCTTATACCCAACTAATTTTACTAAGGTAACAAGTCTCGGACAGGAGGCATTTAGCAGTTGTTCAAAATATACTGGTAGCTTAGACTTTAGTAAATCCTCTGGATTAATAAGTATTGGAACGAAGGCTTTTAATTGGGCTTCAAATATCCAAGAGTTAAGATTTCCTGCTTCTTTGACAACTCTTGGGCAAGAATGCTTTGGACGCTTGAAGGATGCTGATATTTATTTTTATGGTTCCAGACCAACAACATTTGTGAATGGAGGTCAATTTTGGGCATATGGAGCAAAATACCGTAACAACATAATTATTTTTGAAGAGTTTGTTGATAATTGGACAGCAGAGGATTCTGACGGAAATTATGTCTTTACTCCATTAAAGGAAGTTCCAGCAAGCGAGATTTCAGATGCTTATCAATTTCCAAAAACAGGTAAGGTATTAGGTACAATTGCAGTCAAGGGTGCTGTGCAGTGGTTATCTCTCTTCCCTTACATGCCTACAACAATCGTTATTAGATAGCGAATAGGGAATAATTTTGGCAATACCAAGTACTAAATAAATTGTCATTTTTTGAGAGTTGATATTTCTGTTGTCTAATCAACTGTATTAAATCTACACCAAATTTTATGATTTTCTGCAATGTTGCTTTGACTTTTTACCTAAAATTATGGTACAATCATCGCTCAAAAAATGACTTAAACTTTGCACTTTTATAGTGCAAGACTTGTTGCTTTCTGTCCCCGCACGCGGACTGTCCCGTTATTCTAACCTACGATTTTTTAAGGGAGCTAGAAAATAAAGCCGACCACATGCCTTCTTTGTGTTGGACTTGGAACGTTTTGGATATGGTTCCCACCTTCATTTATGAGGGTTCGAAAAACTTGGACAATACGGCGGGGACGGTTTTTTATTATAATGCAACATTATAAATCATGCCTTGATTTTTACGGGGAACATCTCTTCAACGATTTACATTAACACATAAAATTTGCTTTATTAAATAGAGTTTTTTTGGTAATATATCATTAATAAATCAGTTGTTTTCGTTAGAAGGAAAGTTTTTTAATGAATGGTTTAACAAAAAAATGTCTTATTACAGGTGGAGCAGGCTTTATTGGCTCTCAATTAGCTAAGCGTCTATTAGATCAGGGTTGCGAGGTAACAGTTATTGATAACCTCTTTACTGGTTCAAAATCAAACATTTATGATTTGCTGGATAATCCTCGTTTCACATTCTTAATGCACGATGTGACTCAGCCTTTCTGGGGTCAGTTTGACGAGATTTATAATCTTGCTTGCCCAGCATCTCCAATTCATTACCAGCGCAATCCTGTAGAAACAATTAAAGTTTCTTTCCTTGGTATGATGAATACACTTGAGCTTGCTCTTAAGACAAAGGCAAAGGTTTTCCACACATCAACCTCTGAGGTTTATGGTGATCCTGATGTTCACCCACAGCCAGAATCTTATTGGGGTCATGTAAATACAATCGGTATCCGCAGCTGTTATGATGAAGGTAAGCGTGCTGCAGAAACTCTTTGCGCAGACTATATGCGTGAGTATGGTGTAGATGTTCGTATGATTCGTATCTTCAATACATACGGACCACATATGCACCCACATGATGGCCGCGTTGTAAGTAACTTTATTGTTCAAGCATTACAGGGTAAAGATATCACTCTTTATGGAGATGGTAATCAGTCTCGCAGTTTCCAATTTGTTGATGATTTGCTAAATGCAATTCAGAAGTATATGGAGATTCCACGCGAGGACCTTAAAGCATTCTTTAAGAAGCACAATATGGATGTTCCTGTATTGAATGTTGGTAATCCAGATGAGTTTACAATTAAGGAATTGGCTGAGATTACTCTTGAGCTTCTACCAAATACAGGTAGCAAGCTTGTTTATGAGCCATTGCCAAAGGATGATCCAAAGCGCCGTCGTCCAGATATTACATTAGCGAAGGAGCTATTGGGCTGGGAGCCACGCATTAAGCTACGCGAGGGCTTGCCAAGAACAATTGAGTACTTCAAGAAGCTTATTGAAAATAATTAATTTTCATTTAACAAAATAATAAATCTAGGAGAATAAAAATGAAAAAAGGTTTTTCTTTTCTTTCAATCGTAGCTGCTGCAGCTCTTTGCGTTATGGGTTGTTCAAAGTCTGGCTCAGAAGAAACTTTTACAGTTGGTTTTGATGCAAGCTTTCCTCCATATGGTTTTATTTCAGCAGGTGAGTATGTAGGCTTTGACTTGGATTTGGCTGCTGAGGTTGCAAAGCGCAATGGCTGGAAGTTAGTTAAGAAGCCAATTGATTGGGCTGCAAAGGATGCTGAGCTTGACGCTGGCACAATTGATTGCGTATGGAATGGTTTTACTCTTACAGAAGAGCGCAAGACTCAATACACATGGACAAAGCCATATGTTGAGAATGCTCAGCTAATCCTTGTAAGAAGCAATTCTGATATCAAGGTAGCTGCAGACCTAAATGGTAAGAAGGTTGTTGCTCAGGATGGTTCTTCAGGTGCTACAGCTATGGAAGATTTCCAAAAGAAACAGCAAGCAGCAGACAGCACATTTGCTTTTGCAGATTACAAGAAGGTTCCAGATTACAATACAGCATATGCAATGCTAAAGACAGAGGCTGTTGATGCTATCGGTCTTGACTCTGCAGTAGCTAAAGGCTATGTAGATAAGAGCAAGGGTGAGATGCGTATTCTTGAAGAGCCTCTTTGCTCAGAAGTTTTTGCTGTTGGCTTTAAGCTAGGTAATACAGAATTGCGCGATACAGTTGAAAAGACATTGATGGAAATGGTTGCTGATGGCACCTGCGCAAAGATTGTTGAAAAGTGGAAGGCAGATACAAAGAATGGAGGAGATGGAATCGATTTTATCTTGAAGTAATTCGATTTCTATATCCATGAAAAGAAATAATTTTCTGCCATCATTCGTTAAATTATCCACGCTTTTTGTATTTTTTGCATCAAGCGTGGTTGTCTGTGCTATTGATAATCCACAAGAAGCAACATCTGTTTGGAGTGAAGTTGCTGAATTTTGGCAGGAAATTTGTGGCATTGTAAATACTCTCGGTAAGGGTGTTCTATATTCTATTGGATTGTTTTTCTTAACAATCCTTTTTGCATTCCCATTGGGTTTGATTGTTGCATTCGCAAGAATGAGCAAAAATCCGATTATATGCAACATTACTAGAGTTTATATTTCCATCATGCGTGGTACGCCACTCATGCTTCAATTGCTTATTGTTTACTTTGGTCCATATTATGTATTCGGGATGTCACTAAAGAATTATCCTGAATTTATGGCTGCAGTAATTGCATTTGTTTTGAATTATTCTGCATACTTTGCTGAAATTTACCGTGGTGGTATTTCTTCTATTCCAGTAGGTCAATACGAAGCTGCAAATGTTTTAGGATATTCAAAGAATCAGACATTTTTTAAGATTATTCTTCCTCAGGTAATTAAGCGAATTTTACCTCCTGTAACTAATGAGGTGATAACTCTTGTAAAGGATACATCATTGGCACAGGTAATTGCCGTTGTTGAGACTTTTACAATTGCTAAGCAGCTTGCTAATGCTCAAGCTTCTATGCTTCCGCTTATTTGCGCTGGTGTCTATTACTACATATTCAATTTCATTGTTGCAATGGCAATGGAACGGATAGAAAAGAAACTTAATTACTATCGCTAGGACTGAAAGATGGCTGTATTAGATATTAAAAACCTACATAAAAGCTTTGGCGAAATAGAAGTTCTTAAGGGCGTAGATTTATCCGTCGCTAAGGGCGAAGTTGTTTCTATCATTGGTCCAAGTGGTTCAGGAAAATCAACTCTTCTTCGTTGCGCAACTCTTCTAGAACGCATGGATAAGGGTAGTATGGCTTATCTCGGTGATTATGCTGTACAGGAAGATGCCTCTGGTAATAGCATCTATGCTTCAAATGATGAGCTTCGCAAGTTGAAACGCCATTTTGGTTTAGTATTCCAGAATTTTAATCTATTTCCACATTATTCCGTAATAAAGAATATTGTAGATGCTCCAATTACGGTTCAGCACCGCAATAAGGCAGAGGTTTATGAAAAAGCTCGTGAATTGCTCGATAAAATGGGCTTGAAGGAGCGTGAGAACTATTATCCTCATCAGCTTTCTGGTGGACAGCAGCAGCGTGTTTCTATTGCTCGAGCATTGATTAATGATCCAGCAGTACTTTTCTTTGATGAGCCTACAAGTGCTCTTGATCCGGAACTTACTCAGGAGGTTCTCAAGATTATTCGTGAATTGGCAGATCAAAAAACAACAATGGTTATTGTTACTCACGAAATGAATTTTGCAGCTGAAGTATCTAACAAAATCGTCTTTATTGATCAGGGTGTAATCGTTGAGCAGGGTACACCTGAAGAAGTTATTTATTCACCAAAAATTAAACGTACACAAGAATTTTTAGCTCATAGAAAATAAAATATTTAAAAACAATTTAAGGAGAAAAAACAATGAAAGTAATCGAAGGAAATCTAACAGTTAAGGGTGCAAAGTTTGGTATCATTATCAGTCGCTTCAATAGCTTCTTCACAGAGCAGCTGCTTCAGGGTGCTCAAGATTGCCTAGAGCGCCATGGTGCAAAGACAGATGATATTACAGTAGTTCGCGTACCTGGTGCTGCTGAGATTCCTTATGCTGCACAGCGCATGGCAAAGTCTGGCAAGTATGATGCTATCATCGCACTAGGCTGCGTAGTTCAGGGTGCAACACCTCATGCTGATTTGATCAATACTCAGGTTTCTCGTGCTCTTGCACAGATTGGCCTAGAGGCAGATGTTCCTGTATTGAGCGGCCTAATTGCTGCAAATAACCTAGAGCAGGCTATTGAGCGTGCAGGCACAAAGGCAGGCAACAAGGGCTGGGATGCTGCAGCTGCAGCTATCGAGATGGTTTCTGTTTTCAAGCAACTCTAATTTAGCTTTAATGGAGTAATGAAATGCCAACAGTAACACGACGTGAGGGCCGCGAGTGGGCGGTACAAATGCTTTTCCAGTTAGAGTTAAATCCTAATATGGAGCTCTCAGCTGAGCAAATCTTTAAAGAATTTTGGGATGGACAGATTCGTGTAAATGGCGAGAACCCAAATGTTCGCCCAACACCTCCTATCCGTAAGTTCTCAGAGGGAATCGTTCGCGGTGTTATGCGTAATTTGGATGCAATTGACAATATTCTTGTTCCAAAACTGGATAATTGGCAGCTGGACCGTGTTGGTAATGTAGAGCGCAGTGTTCTACGTATGGGCATTTACGAGCTATTGTTTGCAGAGAATAAGCCACCTGTTCCTGTAGTAATTAACGAAGCAGTTGATGTTTGCAAGTTCTTTGTAAATTCAGAGTCTGCACGCTTTGTTAATGGTATTCTAGATGCTATCGCAAAGGATAATGTAAAAGATAATAAAGCAAACTAATTTGCTTCTTTTAATCATTATCAATTTGTATAACATATAACGCTCGCTAGGAAAAATAATGATAAGCTTTCAAAATGTAAGTATTCACTTTGGTACGCAAGATGTATTACGTGATGTAAGCTTTAAAATCAATCCTAGGGAGCGTGTTGGTATTGTAGGACCTAATGGTGCAGGTAAATCTACAGTATTTCATCTTATCACAGGTGAGCTAAGCCCAGAGAAGGGTGATGTTGTTTTTGAAGGAGCAAAGCCATCTATTGGACACCTTCATCAGCAACTAAGCAAATGGGATGAAGGAGACACACTTCTTTCCTATACAATGCGTTCCTCAAAGAAGATTAAGGAGCTTGAGGAGCAAATTACTGCCATAGAAGCACAGATCAGCCAAACTGAGGATAAGCAAGAAAGAACACGCTTATTAAATCAAGTTGGACGCCTTCAAACAGAGTTTGAGCATCTTGGTGGTTATGATTTAGAAACACGTGTAAAGGAAGCTCTCGGAGGTTTAGGCTTCCATACATCAGATTTTGATCGTCCATTTTCAGAGTTTTCCGGTGGTTGGAAAATGCGCGCTGAGATGGTACGTACCCTTGTTATCAAACCAGATGTATTGATGCTCGACGAGCCATCAAACTATCTTGACCTTCCTGCAGTAGAGTGGATGCAGCGCTTCCTAAAAGAATATCAAGGAACTCTATTGCTTATTTCTCACGATCGCTTTTTGCTCCGTACACTTACAAATGTTACTTTAGAAATTGATGGACAAACAGCTACTCGCTACAATGGTGGCCTTGACTACTACATGGAGGAGCGAGTTCGTCGCTACGAAACATTGCTTGCAGCAAAGCGCAATCAAGACCGTATTATTGAGCAAAACCAACGATTTATTGATACATATCGCTACACAGCTTCAAAGGCACCTCAGGTGCAATCACGTGTAAAGATGCTTGAAAAGATGGAGCCAATTATCGTTCCTCGTCAAGCTTCAGAGAATGGAAAGCTACGCCTCCCAGAATTTCATCACTGTGGTACAACAGCACTTACAGTAAAGGATGCTGGATTCTCTTATGATGGAGAAAATTTTGTTTTCCGCAATATTTCATTTGATATTGGAAGAGGAGAGCGTGTAGCAGTTGTTGGCTTTAATGGTATGGGTAAAACCACATTCTCACGCCTTGTTTCTGGTGGTGCTACACCTACAGAGGGTGAGGTAATACTTGGACACAAGGTTGTGCCAGGCTACGTTTCTCAGGACTTTGCAGAAACCATCCCACCTGAGCGCTCATTGATGAATGTTGTAAAACTTGCTGATGATACACTTTCAGAAAATCAATGCCGCACATTACTTGGCAGCTTTGGTTTTAGTGGTGATGATGCATTTAAGACAGCAGGCGTATTAAGTGGTGGAGAAAAGATTCGCCTGGCATTTGCAAGAATGTTTGCTCAGAAGCCTAATTTCTTGGTTCTTGACGAGCCTACAACACACCTTGATATCAATGGCCGCCGTGCTTTGGAAGAAGAGCTAAAAGAATATCCTGGCTCAATGCTTGTTGTAAGCCACGACGTAGAGTTTGTACGAAATATTGCTACAACAATTCTTTCTATCACAGAGTCAGGCTTTACCAAATATCAGTGTGGTTATGATGATTTCAGAGCTATGGAAGCAAAGGCTCGTGGCGAAGCTGTTGCAGTTGCTGATGCTTCTGCATCAACAGGAGCAGAGCAAAAGGCAGCACCATTATCTCAGAAAGAAAAGCGCAAGCTTAGGGCAGAGGAGCGCGAGAAAAAAGCTCCGTTATTGCGCTCATTGCGCCGCCGTGTAGAGGCAACAGAAGCGCGAATTGCTGTGCTGGAGCAGGAGCAATCCGAGCTTGTTGCAGCAATGAGTGATGCATCAGCAAATATAGACTATGCCACAATAAATCGCCGCATGTCAGAAATTCAAGCAGAACTTGAAACACTTAACACACTTTGGGAGCAAGCCGCCTCAGAGCTCGCATTCCTTGAAGCAGAGTAATTAAATAATTTAAGCATCGTCCTCAAGTGTCGAAAGACTGACGTTTGTTAGTTACTCGCATACTTTTAGTTAAGTTCTATAAAAAACTTTTCTATTTCCCAATACCACACAAGCATTCGTGGACATTCGCGTATGCGAAAAAGGGGTTGCATCGCAACCCCTTTTTGATTAGTACAAGAATAACATTTCTCGATATTTTGGTAATGGCCACTTTTGGTCATCAACCACACTCTCTAAATCATCAACAATTTTACGAAGCTTTGTCATCTCTTCTATTATTGTTGGTGCATTCATTTCAACTAATGCAGCATTTAACATAGAGCAACATTCTGTAATTGCATCAATGCCAACACCAAGTATAGTTGCCTTGTTTCTTATACCCTTAGTTCCTGCCATCAGCTTTATAGAAGCAGCTGTTTCTAATGCTTCAACAGCTAATTTGTATTCATCCATAACAACAGGCATAATTACACTACTTGCAAGCTCTGATGCAATCTCACCCTCAATACGTAGTCTGCGATAATAATCCTCAAGAAATACCTCATAGCGAGAACTCATCTCTAGTTTTGAGAGGACAGCATATTTTTCTAAGAATTTCTGATTGTTATTATCTAGTAAAGGCTTAAGTCCCTCTAGTGTGTTTGCAAGATTTGGCAAGCCACGCTTTTCTGCCTCTTTGCGCCATTCCTCGCTATAACCATTACCATTAAAGATGATTCGCTTGTGTTTCTTCATTACATCTTTTAGAATGTTCTGAAGCTGTGCAGTAAATTCCTCAGGCTTTACTTTTTCTAGCTTTTCTGAAATGTAATCTAATGACTCTGCCACAATTGTGTTTAACATCATATTGACATTTGCACAAGATTGGCTTGAGCCTGGAGAACGGAACTCAAACTTGTTGCTTGTAAATGCAAACGGACTTGTACGATTACGGTCTGTTGCATCACGAGGTAGAGGTGGCAAAGTGTCTACACCAATTCGCATTGGTTCAAGCTTTTTGCTTGCTTTGCGATCACCTGCAACAATACGTTCAACGATTTCATTAAGCTGATCACCTAAGAAAATAGAAATAATTGCTGGAGGAGCTTCGCCAGCTCCAAGACGATGATCATTACCAACGCTACATGTACAAGCACGTAGTAGATCAGCATGTAAATCTACACCACGAATAATACCTGCTAGCACCGTCAAGAAAATCATATTCTGCTCAGGGTCCTTACCTGGATCAAGCAAATTACGAGAACCGTATGATACTGACCAATTGTTGTGCTTACCAGAACCATTTACTCCAATAAATGGCTTTTCATGTAGCAAACAAATTAAACCATAGCGCTCTGCAACAGTGCGTAGCACCTCCATTACTAACATATTGTGGTCTACTGAAAGGTTTAATTCTTCAAATACTGGTGCTAATTCGAATTGTGCAGGAGCTACCTCATTATGGCGTGTCTTTGCAGGGATACCAAGAGACCATAGCTCTTTCTCTACCTCTGTCATAAAAGAAACAATACGTGGCTTAATTGAGCCAAAGTAATGATCTTCTAACTGCTGATGCTTTGCTGGTGGAGCACCAAACAATGTACGACCTGTCTGGATGAGGTCAGGTCTTTGTAAATAAAATTTCTTGTCTATTAGAAAATACTCTTGCTCAGCTCCTAGTGTAACCTTTGCATTTGCTTCTTCAACTCCAAAGCAATTCATTAAACGACGTACAGATGCCTTTAATGCTTGAATAGAACGGAGCAGAGGAGTCTTTTTATCAAGAGCTGCTCCAGTATAACTACAAAATGCTGTAGGAATACATAATGTTGCTCCATTAGGATGACGCTTAATAAATGCTGGGCTTGTTGGGTCCCATGCTGTATAACCACGAGCCTCAAATGTAGAACGAATTCCTCCTGATGGGAAACTTGATGCATCAGATTCACCAACAACGAGATTCTTTCCACTGAATGACATAATAGCACCGCTATTACCATTTGGCTCTAGAAATGAATCATGCTTTTCTGCAGTACCACTAGTTAAAGGTTGAAACCAATGGGTGTAGTGTGTTGCTCCACGCTCAATTGCCCATTCTTTCATGGCATGAGCTACATCTCCAGCTATTGTAGGATCCAGAGGTGTTCCATTATTGATTGTAGCAATAAGTTGTTGAGCTATTCCTTTTGGCAAATATTGCTGTATAGCGACTTCATTAAATACATCTTCACCATAAAAATCAATGTTTGCAGGAGATAGCTCAATTTTCTCAAGAGCTTTTTTATCTCCTATTTTTACTAATGCATCGAATCGATTAGAATTGCTCATAATATCCTCTGGTAAGGTAACTAATAAGGTAATGCCTTAAATATATATAAAATTTCGCGAAATATTTTAAGTTATTTCCTGTATATTTACAATACAAATATTCAGTAGTATGACTTCGTTAATATTGTTAATTAATGTTGTTATAAAAGTAATTAGTTTTTATGATATTGAAATTAAATAAACTAGATAATTTCATATTTTTTGAGAAGAGCATTGATTGGTGCATACACATCAGGTGGCAGTTCGTAGATGTTGCTACCTTTGTCACTGATGTATATATCAAATTCGCGTAGGTTGTCGTTCTTGTCTCTCATTTGTATATGAAGACCTGCCTTGCGAATCTCAACTAAATCAAATAAGTTTTCAGAGAATTTGCTGCGTATTGTTTCGTAAACAGAGCGATACTTGTTAGTAAACTTAATGGATGCACCTTGCACACCAATAAAGTCAATTCTTAGTTCAGAAACAAATGCTAATTCAATACCAAATTCATTTCCTTCAAGCTGAAGATTTGTTGTCTTGAATGTGTTTAAATTGTATACTGGAGTAGGTGTAATAATTGGTCGTGAATTTAATATGTCGCGAGCAAATATTTTAGCAAAGTAACTAATGTCTTTTTCCATTCTTGAAGAGTAAAGCATTAGTTGATTTGTATCCTCGTCATGCAAGAAAAATAGCTTATTCTTCAAAAATACTTCAAGAGAACTTGTGTTTTCATCAAAATATGCATTATTAAGTACAATGACATATGCTGTTGTTGTAGAATCGTACTTAAATATCTCGTATGTGGCAGAGTCCTCTGCAAGCTTATCCATTTTTAGAACATGTTTTAGATTACCTATAAAAGTTGCCATTGAGGTTGTCATAGGAATCTCATCACGAATCTCTTCAAGATTATAGCGTGCCCATTTAGAGATAGATTTTATTTCATAAGAAAGAACTAATTGCTCCCACTTTTCTGGATATTTCAAATAGACCCAAAGTACAATATCAGCAATCGTTCTTTGAGAACTTTCAATATTTGAATCCAGTTTAATTTTTAAATGCGAAAATTGGCTCTTTAGTCCTTTTAATGAAATTGCACGATTAAAAATTATATCAAAAGAATATAGTGTATTGATATATGCTATGCGCTGATTCTCCGAAGCATTAGCAGGTGGTATAGCTAATAAATTTACAAGTTCGTCTTTTGTAAGCTTCCAATTTAATTCGCTATTTGAGAAGAATTGTTCCCAAAATTTCTTAAGAAGCTTGATGTCTGTAAAACGCTTTAGAATTAGGCGTGGGTTTATTACTTCGTATGCCATAATATTTACGATTTACTTGGTTGTTATTGGAGAAGGGTAGCTAGTGACTCTGCCACGATTGTCGCGGAGTATTGTCTCATTTGGCTTTTCCTCAATTATGTAATTAGGAAGAAGCTCAATCTTGCCGGAAAGTCCTGGAATGTCAACGCAGAAATTAGGAATTGCCATACCACTTAGTCGACCACGCAAATAATCCATAATATTGATACCTGTGGAAAGCGGTGTACGGAAATGCTCAACACCGCGCACTAAGTCGCATTGAAACATGTAGTATGGACGAATTCTGTTGTGATAAAGAGTACGGCAAAGCTCTTCTACACATTCTGGTGTGTCGTTGACGCCTTTTAGAAGTACAAATTGATTTGCTACAGGAATACCTGCGTCAATAAGCATTGAAGCAGCTGAAAGTGCTTCTGGAGTTAATTCTCTAGGATGATTAAACTGTGTATTTACAAATATAGGCTTATATTTCGAGAATATGTTTATAAGACCTGGAGTAATTCGCATAGGAAGGGTGACTAATACACGAGTTGCTATACGAATAGCTTTTATAGATTTGACCTTTGTTACAGCAGAAAGAATTCTGTCAATTGCTTCGTCAGATAGAAGTAATGGGTCTCCGCCACTGATTAGTAAATCATCAATTTCAGGATGCTCTTCTAAATACTTAATTGCTGCAGCAAGCTCTTCATCTGAGATTGGTGGCAGGGTTTCGCCTGAGATGCGCTTGCGTGTGCAGTGTCTGCAATATGTGGCACATTCTGAGCATGCGAGAAGTAAAGCCCTGTCTGGGTAGCGATGTACAAGCTTTGGTGTAGGGGAGCAAGGCAGCTCACCTAGTGGATCATTTGTAAGCCAAGGAGCTTCAATGAGCTCACCAGCACCAGGCATGCATTGCAGGAATATTGGGTCTTTTTCATAAGGCTTGCGAATCAAGGACGCATAATAAGGAGTTACAGCCATGGGGAACTGCTTTTCAGCTTCCGCGATGGCTGTATCTTCTGTTTTGTCCATTTCCAAGAAACGGGCAAACGCAGAGGCGTTAGTAAGCCTCTGCGCGATTTGTTCTTTCCAAGCCTTATCGTTCATTAGATCTCGAAGAATTTAAGATTACGTAGGATTTCACCAACAAGAATTATTGTTACAAGAATTGGAGCAATGTACTTAGTCATGATTACAAATAGTTTGCGTGACTTAAATGGAGTACCGCATGCTTCAACCTCGTCCTCAATAGTCTTTGTTTTGATAACCCAACCAACAAAGATACATGTGATTGCTGCAACAAGTGGCATTAGAACGCTGTTTGTTACAAAATCAAAGAAATCTAGGAATTGTAGCTTGAATATTGTGATGTCAGCCCATGGTCCATAGCCCAAAGCACTAAATGTTGCCAAGAATGCGATTGCAAAGAATGCGAAGAATGTTGCATTCTTTCTTTCCATATTCAATAGATCGCAAATAGAAGCAACGCATGTCTCATATAGAGAAATTGCTGATGTTAAAGCTGCAAAGATAACCAATAGGAAGAATACAGCACCGATGTATGGAGCAGCAGCACCAAATCCAGCAAATACATTTGGCAGTGTTACGAACATCAACCTAGGACCAGCTGACATTGCTTTTTTAACAGCAATGTTTGTTGCAGCAACTGTATCACCACCGCAGCTTTCAATTAGTTCTGGAGTTACATTGTTATTTACTGCAAATATGTAAACAACAGGGATAATCATCAAACCAGCAATAACAGCGATAAGAGTATCAAAGATTTCGATTCTGCGAACGCTCTTCTCAATTGAGTCTGTCTTACTTAGGTATGAACCGTAAGTAATCATAATACCCATAGCTAGAGAAAGAGAGTAGAACATTTGACCCATAGCACCTAGAATAGTCTTTCCAAGCAGTGCAAATGAGAAAGAGCCATCGGTTGTTCTTAGGCAGTCCATATTAGGTACTAAGTAATACTTCAGACCTGCACTTGAACCTTCCAATGTGCAAACATAGATAGAGATACCTACAGCCATAATAAACAATAGAGGCATCATTACTTTGTTTGACTTTTCAATACCATTCTTTACACCTAGTGCAATAACTATAGCACATGCAAGAATAAAGATTAAGCCATAGCCAAAAGAACCAAAGTTAGATGAAACAAATCCACCAAAGAAGGCACCTGAATCTGCTAAAGGATTAACACTTGGATTTACAATCATCTTGCAGTAGGTTGTGAAATATTTAATAACCCAACCACCGATAACGCAGTAATATGGAACAATTACTACTGGAATGATTGTAGCTAAAATTCCAAGAAACTTAAATTTCTTATTAAGTGTGGTATACGCTGTTAACTGACTTTGATTTGTCTTACGACCAATTGAAATTTCAATTGTCATCAATGTGAAACCAAGAGTAACAACCAAGATTAGGTAGATAAGAATGAATGTACCACCACCATATTGAGCTGCTAAGTATGGGAAGCGCCATAGATTACCCAAGCCAATTGCAGAAGCTGCAGCTGCAAGGATAAAGGCAAATTGATTTGACCAAGTTGAACGTTTTTGTGACATATTTTTTCCTCGTTGAATTTATTTTTATTTATGAAATATTATGCAATTGTTGGTGCAATAGAATTTTCTAGTGGAGCATCGCTGGCATTAGCAATTGTTTCCTTTGCCTTTTGACGCTTTAGAAATTCCTTTGCAAATTCTGAATAGCCAACAGCTACAGTAGATGATGGAGCGTATACTACAACAGGCAAGCCATAGCTTGGTGCCTCACCAGCACGAACACTGCGTGGAATTACTGTTTCGTATACTGCATCAGCATAGTGCTCGCGTACCTGAGTGATAACTTCATCTGCCAAGCGTGTCTTGTTGTACATTGTCATCAAGATACCTTCAAGGGTCAGGCGAGTATTTGCACCGGTATTGCGAAGACGCTCTATTAACTGAGTAATAACACTTAAGCCTTCCATAGCATAGTATTCACACTGCATTGGAATGATGACAGAATCAGCTGCTGCCAAAGCATTTGACATAAGGATACCTAATGAAGGAGGGCAGTCAACAATAATGTAGTCAAAAATCTTTGCCTCTTTAATTGGATCCAAGATTCTGGTTAATCCTTGAAGATGATTCTCCATGCGAGCAATTTCTATTTCAGCACCAGCTAAATTAACCTCAGAAGGAATGATATTTACATTTTCAATAACTGTACCAAGAATTACCTCATCAATAGCCTTTGTACCCATAAGTGCAGGATATAGGCTGATTCCGTCCTTTGGCTCTACGCCAAGACCAGAAGTAGCATTTGCCTGAGGATCAAGATCGATAACAAGTACGGTCTTTTTCTTGGATGCTAGCATTGCAGCAAAGTTGACAACTGTGGTTGTCTTTCCAACTCCGCCTTTTTGGTTTGCTATAGCAATAACGTATGACATATTGTTTACCTTTAATTTAAGGTTAGTTTAACTAGTGTGAAACAAAAATTTGGTTAGCTCTGATTACTTTGATTTAATCATGCCAACCTGGCGTGCATAGCCAAACATACCGCCAGCAGCAACTACTGGAGCAACAGCACCAAGATCCTTTAGAGTAAAGACCTTGCCATCTGCACAGCGTGTGATTGTACCTGCCTCAACATCAACCTCTGCCTCATCGCCTGTCTTAAATTCTGCTGTCAGAGGAGCTGCTGTCTCAAATGGATAAACCTCACCAGTAGCTACTGAGTTACGGAAGAAGATACGTGCATAGGACTCTGCCACAACAGCCTGACAGCCAGCAGCACCTAGTGCTACAGGAGCATGCTCACGTGATGAGCCACAGCCGAAGTTCTTACCAGCAATCATAATACCATAAGGTGTTTTACCTGTGCTTTGGTCAACATATGGAATCTCTGAGTCTGGCAAACCAGCCATTGCATAAGAGCCTAGCTTTGCATACTCCTCAGGAATTGTTGGAACAAGGTTTAGATACTGTGCTGGGATAATTAGGTCTGTATCAATATTATCGCCTAGAACATAAACTTTTGCTTTGATTTTCATGTTTTCTGTTTTCCTAAAATCTGGTTAATACAAGTTGCACAATTATAGATCACGAGGATCGCAGATGTAGCCCTTAACAGCTGATGCAGCTGCTGTAAGTGGAGAAGCTAGATAGATAGGAGCTTCCTTTGAGCCCATGCGTCCAATGAAGTTACGGTTTGTTGTTGAGATAACAACCTCTTTGCCATGTGTGCGGCCAAATGTGTCAATTGGACCACCTAGGCAAGCAGCGCATGATGGAGGAGCAACTGGTAAGCAGCCTGCTTCTGCAAAGATTGTAACAAGTGACTTGCCATCAATTTCTGTTGTGAGAAGCTTCTCAGCAATTTCTGTTGTTGCTGGTACGATAAATGTATCAATGCAAACCTTACGGCCCTTTAGAATTGAAGCAGCCATAACAAAGTCTTCAAGCTTACCACCTGTGCAAGAACCAATGTATGAGCGATCAAGCTTAATATCTGTGCAATCGCGTGCTGGAGCATAGTTACTTGGGATATGTGGCTTAGCTACACAAGGAACAAATGTAGATACATCGTATACATATTCCTTTAGTACTGGTGCATCTGGGTCACCATATACTGGAGTAAATTCCTTGCCAGTGCGTGCCTTAACATAGTCAAGAGTCATCTGATTTGGAGGAATGATACCATTCTTTGCACCAGCTTCTACAGCCATGTTACAAATTGTAATGCGCTCATCAATTGTCAAAGCATCAACAGCCTCGCCTGTAAATTCCATTGCGCAATATGTAGCACCATCTACACCAATATCACCGATAATGCGTAGAATCATATCCTTTGCAGATACATAGTCAGGCTTTTTGCCATTAAGAACAAAACGAATTGTCTCTGGAACCTTTACAAGCATTTTACCTGTGCCCATAACAAAGCCAGCATCTGTGTTACCGATACCTGTTGAGAATGCACCTAATGCACCGTGGCTGCAAGTATGTGAGTCTGTACCAACGATTACCTCGCCAGGACGTACATGACCATGCTGTGGCAAGCCTAGATGGCAAACACCGCAATAGTTTGGTGTGCCTGGCTCATAGAAGTAAGGCAGATCCTGCTCTTTAACAAATTCGCGTAGTGTGTCTACATTGCGGTGTGCCTTCTCGTCAGCAGTGAAGATATAGTGGTCAGGAATGATAACAACACCTTCTTTATCGAATACCTTTGCATCATCACCAAACTCGCGGTGGAAGATGCCGATAGTGCCTGGTCCGCATACATCGTGGGTTAAAAGAATATCAACATTTACCCAAATATTATCACCTGGTTTTACTGAATCCAAGCCAGCATGCTTAGCAAGGATTTTTTCTGTCATTGTCATTTTATTCATATTGAATCTTCGTCTTTACTTTGTTTATTGTTGAATATAAATTTTTGAATTAGCGTTTTTTTGCTTTGTTCATCAGCTTAAAGAATCGCTCTTCGTACAGAGGGAAAACCTTATTCTTCTGAAGCAGAACGCCAAGAGATTGGATTAAAGAAGGATCGCGCTCAGCAGCACGAAATGCATTCTCAATTTCTTGCTTAATGGATAGGGTCATCACTTGTTCTGATTTGTCAAACATGTGTTGCTTTGTCATATCCATTACGTTTTTTTGTACAGATTTTTGAACCATAGCCATGAAGAGGCGCACTAGGGAAACATCCCAAGGTTTTTCAACGCCTTTTATAAGTGCGATGTATGGGTCTTTTTTAGCTCTGATATCTGTCTTTACATGGTCAATAACATTTGCTGCAGAATCTGTAATTGTTTCTTCAGAAAATGCTTCCTGCTTTAAAGTGTAGCCATAACGAAGGATGCGGCATTCATCCTTCTCCATAATTGATTTTACATATTGCTGAGCTTCCTCACTGAACCCCTCAAGGAATATCTGTGAATATTGGGATGGGGTAATGATTTGAGGACGCAATAGCTGCATACGACCAATGCGTAGCTTGGTCTTTTTGATAGAATCAAGGTCTTCTGTTACAAGATAATAGTTAAGAATTGTATTACCAAAAGTCTCTAGTGTACCCTTTGGTTCTACAATGATTTCTGTATTTTCTACAGCGTATTGAAAGTCAAATTTTTCCGATGTGCTCATAATTGTTATAATTGTATCAAAAAAATGACATTAAAAAAAGTGTAAACGCATAGTTTTAGGGCGTTTTTAAGGGAAATTTGCATAAAGGAGAGAAGTAGCTTAAAGTGCGAAGAAAAGACACTGGATTTATGAGTTTTGTAACTGAACATCCTTCGCAAGACGATTAGATAAAAAACGTGAGACGAGACGCTATCTAATGATCTAAATTCTAACACGAATTTAGATAAAACATGCCTGTGGTATATGAAGCATTACTTTGCAATATATATGGTAAAATTTAATGAAAAATATCTTATCGTCTTGATGTTTGATTGTATATTCAAAGCCTTTTCGTCTTTTGTCTCATGTCCTATGCATATCAATGCAAGGGTGAAATAAACCAATTAATTCTCAAAAATTGGTTTATTCTGTAAAAAACTTCGCGATTCTAAGCCATCGCTTAATACATACCAGTGAAGCGCTATTGGTAGATTCGTACGTAATCTATCTCGTAGCGAGCAGGGAAAATGCTCTCGTCTACGCCTTTTAGCCCACCCCAATCACCACCGATTGCTAAATTGATTAGCAGATACATCTCTTTATCAAATGGATATGGATCCATATCTATATTCGTGCCTCGCTGAAATTCAGCAACAAATTTCTCATCAACAAAGAAACGTATACCTTCTTCATCCCATTCTATGGCAAATACAGCAAATCCATCTTCAGGAGCAGTTGTCTTATAGCACTTTGTTTCTGTTTTGCAATGTTTCCCATTTTTACTTCCGTGAAGTGTAAAATAGAATTTACTTGGCTCAAAGCCGACATACTCCATAATATCAATTTCGCCACAACGTGGCCAATTAATCTCGTGGATATCAGTACCTAACATCCATAAAGCAGGCCATGTACCTTTGCCTTTAGGAACTTTGGCTTTTATTTCAAAACGTCCATATTTCCAAGATGCTTTACCAAAGGTTGTTATCTCAGCTGATGTACATTCTGCAACACCATCACCATAATCATAATTCTCGCGATGTGCCTCAATGATTAGCTTGCTATCTTCAAATCTTAGGTTTTTTGAGCGTCTTTCAGTATAGTATTGGATTTCGTGATTTCTGATGTAGCCTCTGTCGTATTTCCATTTGCTCTGATCAAGTTCCGGAGAGTCAAATTCATCATGCCATACTAATTTTAAGGTTTTACCCTTTGATGTTACAACTGTATCCTTAACCATATCCGCCCCATAAAAAAAACGATGATAAATGCATCGCAAATATCATCGTTTAAATTGTTGTTAAAAATTATTCAATAATTTCACCACGTTTTTTTCTTTCAAAGTAATCGCGAGTTTCTTTAACGATTACCCCTGAAAGAGCAAACAATGCAATCATATTTGGAAGAGCCATAATTCCATTAAATATATCTGCTATTACCCATACTGCAGAAATAGTCATGTATGGACCGATAAATACTGCAATAATATACATCCAACGATATGCAAGTACAGGACCCATCTTACCCTTAGTCAAATATTCCAAGCAACGCTCACTATAGTAGTTCCAACCAAGAATTGTTGTAAAACCAAATAAAATCATACAGATAGCAATGATTGTATCTGTTAGTGTTTTGCTAAAGAAAGGAAGACCTACGTTAAATGCATACATTGTTGCTTGTGCACCTTGACCATGTGCTCCGTCATATGCTCCTGTCATTACAAGTGCAAGACCAGTCATTGAGCAAACAATGATTGTGTCCAAGAATGTACCTGTCATAGATACAAGACCTTGACGAACAGGCTCGTTTGTTTGAGCTGCAGCTGCAGCAATAGGAGCAGAACCAAGACCTGCCTCATTTGAAAAGATACCACGAGCAACACCTTTTTGCATTGCAACAATCATTGCACCTAGCATACCACCCGCAGCTGCATCTAAACCAAATGCTGATTTGAATATTAGAACAAGAGCATCATCAACCTTTGTGATGTTTGTAACAATAAGCAATATGGAAATTGCTAAATACAAAATAACCATGAATGGAATTACTTTTTCGGATACCTTACCAATACGCTGAATACCACCGATAACTACAAGGCCAACCAAGAGTGCAATGATAATACTTGAAATGATTGTTACTAATGTATATTCGGCACCTAAAAATGTGTATGTAGGGACTGTTGAATTAGCAAAAATAGTTGTATATGCTGTATTAACAGCAGTATTGATTGAATTTACTTGTGAAAATGTTCCGATACCAAACAGACCTACAAGCACACCAGCGAAAGCAAAGAATTTTGCTAACCAAATCCATTTAGAGCCCATACCACGTTCAATGTAATAGAATGGACCACCTAAAACATGATTTGTTTTTGGGTCATGTGTACGATATTTAATTGCCAATAATCCTTCAGAATATTTGGTTGCCATACCTAATAAAGCAGCAAGCCACATCCAGAATAGTGCGCCTGGGCCACCTGAAATAACAGCAGTAGCAACACCTACGATATTACCAGTACCAATTGTTGCAGATAGGGCAGTGCAAAGTGCAGCAAAGCTTGAAACCTCTCCTTTGCCTGATTTTTCGTTTTTTAGCATATATTTCATTGCTAAAGGCAAACGAATAAATTGCATTCCGCCTAAGCGTATTGTTAGGAATAAACCTCCTAGAATGATTAGCAGAATCAGAGGGATTCCCCATACATAGCCATCTATAGTTTCTAATAACTTAGTAAAAGTTTCAAGAAGTGTAGGTGTTGACTGAGTTTCCATTACATATCTTTCGTTTTGTTAAAACGCTAATTTTGTGTTTTTGAGTTACTTAAATAAAAAAACGCGCGTTATTGTATCATAAATTTTACAAAATGTGTATAGATAATCTTTAATAACAAAATAACGGCATTTCTAAAACTTAAGATTAGTACAAAAAATTAGGATTTATTGATAGATTCTTACATAATCTATTTCATAGCGGGCAGGGAAGATACTTTCATCAACCCCTTGCTGTCCACCCCAATTACCACCAATTGCTAAATTGATAAGTAAAAACATTGGAGCATCAAATGGATATGGATCCATGTCTATAGCTTCTCGCTTAACTTCGCCAACCAGAACATCATCAATTATATAACGGAAGCCTTCTTCATCCCATTCTACAACAAAAACACCCATACTTTCTTCTGGCTTAGTTGTTTTATGTGTTATTGAGCCAGTGCCAGTATGCTTTCTGTTTTTGCTTCCATGAAGTGTAAAATGAAATGTACTTGGATTAAAGCCTACATACTCCATGATATCAATTTCACCACAACGTGGCCAGCCAATGCTATGAATATTTGTGCCCATCATCCATAGAGCAGGCCATGTTCCTTTACCTTTAGGAACTTTGGCTTTTATTTCAAAGCGTCCATATTTCCAAGATGCTTTACCAAAGGTTGTTATCTCAGCAGATGTACAAGAAGCAATGCCTTTGCCGTAATCGTATTTCTCACGATGTGCTTCAATAATGAGTTTGCCATCTTCAAATCGGAGATTTTTTGAACGATTATATGTGTAGTATTGAATTTCGTTATTTCTTAAATAACCAACATCAAACTTCCACTTACTTGTGTCGAGTGAATTAGAATTAAATTCATCATTCCACACAAGCTTTAAGGTTTTTCCTTTTGTTGTTACTACAGTATCATTTATCAATGCAGTACCATACAATGGATATAAAAAGGCGATGGTGACGCCAAGCATCAACCATCGCTTTAAAGTAGTAATTTGGGGTTTATTCACAAAGTTCACCACGTTTTTTTCTGTCAAGGTAGCTGCGTGTCTCTCTTGCAACTACACCAGAAAGAAGAATCAAGGAAATACAGTTAGGAATTGCCATCAATCCGTTTGTAATATCAGCAATTGTGAATACTGCCTCAACTGTGAAGTATGGTCCAATTGCAATCATGATAATGTAAAGAACTCTGTAAACCATAACAAACTTCATGTTTCCATTTGAAAGGTATTCCAAGCACTTCTCTGAATAGTAATCCCAGCCTAAGATTGTTGTGAAAGCAAAGAATGCCAAGCAAACCATTAGCAGGAACTGTACAGAAACACCATCGCCACCCAATACGAAAGATAGAGACTTAGATGTCAGCTGAACACCAGTAGCACCATCTGCAGCAAACTGTGGGTTGCACATTGCGATAATGATTGCAAGGCCTGTCATTGTACATACGATAAGAGTATCGATAACAGTACCAGTCATGTTTACAAGACCCTGCTCAACAGGTTCCTTTGTCTGTACTGGAGCTGCAGCGATAGGTGCAGAACCAAGACCAGCCTCGTTAGAGAAAATACCACGAGCAATACCTTTCTGCATTGCATCCATAACCTGCTTCATTACAAAACCAGCAGCACCACCTGCAGCAGCCTGCCAGCCAAATGCTGATTTGAAGATTAGTGCGAATGCTGCAGGAATAGCTGTAGCATTCATAATAATTACAGATAGACCTAAGAATATATAAACGATTGCCATTGCAGGAACAACCTTTTCAGCAACCTTTGAGATACGCTTTAGACCACCAATAATTACAAGAGCAGCACAAATAGTAACAATAGCACCGCCGATTACTGTTGCATAGTTGTAATCATTACCAAATAATGTGAATGCTTTAGGAGAATCAGCAAATGCCATATTAACGGCAGATGTAATACCATTGATCTGTGTCATTGTACCGATACCAAGTACACCAGCTATAACACCGAATAGTGCAAATAATATAGCAAGCCATTTCCATTTTTGTCCTAAACCTTTTTCAATAGTATAGAAAGGACCACCCAATACAGAACCATCTGGCTTAACTTCGCGGTACTTAATAGCTAGCATACATTCTGCATATTTTGTTGCTGTACCAAGAATAGCAGCAAACCACATCCAGAACATAGCACCAGGACCACCTGTAGCGATAGCTGTTGCTACACCAACGATGTTACCAGTACCAATTGTTGCAGATAGAGCAGTGCAAAGTGCAGAGAAACCAGATAGCTCACCAGCACCAACGTTCTTTTTGAATATCTGCTTGAACGCAGTACCAAGATTTGTGAACTGGATACCGCGTGTACGGATTGTTAATAGCAAGCCTGTTGCTAGAATCAATGCGATTGTTGGAATACCCCAAACAATATCATCTATTTTTACTAATATTTCGTTCATTTATTTACTTTCAGTTTCGTTTTGTGTTTTTTCTTTTAGTTAGAAAATTAAATAATCTCAAGCTCAATAGGCATTGTAGATGTCATGTGTACGACAGGTTTCTCATCAGCAGAGCTGCGTGCTTCACATATCAAAGAAATCTCATTGCCATCAGCAAGAGTAATTTTTTCAATACCATGACGCTCTAGCAAGCGTACCTTCCATGTAATTTTGCCAGGATTGAATACTATACCAAATACATCTTGGATTAGCATACCAATAGGAGTCAAACCTGAGAAGCCAACAAATTCATCGCGTACAGGTGCTCCATAGAGCTTTCCTGGTGCAATATCTTCCGGATGGTAACTTTCCCAAATTGTTTTTGTGTTTTCCCAAACTTTTGCAACAGCACTTACATGCTTGCGTGCGAGCTTATGCGCTTCATCTGAGTAGCCGCATGCATCTAAGCCACGAATAATTGCCCACTCAGTAATGCACCATACACCGCCACGCCAGTAGTTACCACCATCTGGCTCATAGCCATTTGCATCTTTAGAAAGAGAACGTGTTCCGCATGGAGCAGCAAATGTTTCTGGATTGTTTAAAGATCTTATTAAAGCTTGTGCTTGCTCCTTTGAAGCAATACCTGCAAGAAGAGCCCAAAATCCACCAATGTGCTTTACATCAATAGCCTTACCATTTCTATCTAAGTCATGGTAGTGCTCTGTCTTTTCATTCCACATTTGCTCGTTAGCCAATTTTGTCAGAATATCAATTTCTTCAAGCAATTCTTCGTCTTTATCTCTGCCAATAATAGTTGCCATTTCACAAAGGCACTTAGCATTGAAGAGTTGCTGAAGAGTAACGTCTACCCAAGAAACAAATCCATGATGAAATTCAGCTGAGTGGCGCTCTGTATCATAGCGAGGGATGTTGTCCATACCGCAACCCCAACCAGAGCATTTATACGAGCCATCCTTCCAAGTGCGAGTTTCGCGTAGGAAATTGTGATAAGCAAGAAGAACTGGGTAAACTTTTGCAAGGCGCTCTTTATTACCAGTGAAACGATACCACTCAAGCTCTGCCCAAGCAAAGATATTGCCACCAACTGATGATAGGTCACTACGCTCAAATTGGCTTCTTCCGTCATATACACCTAGCTGGCGAGGAATAAATCCACCAGCATCCTGTGCTGCATAAAAATTGTCTAATTGGTTGATAAATGTAAAAATGTTTGAAGCATATTTACCAAACATTGTGATAAAGCATGAACCCCAAATAAATACGCTGCTGCTAAAAGGAGTGTAAACAAAATTACGCTTAAAGTTTGTTCCTTTTTCAGGCTGATGTAATTTTACACCAAGCATTCTCCAAGAATCTGCAAATGCACCTACCTCATTAGGATGACCATCCCAAATTACTTTTGGTGTAAGGTCTCTCCATACAGAAGCATCTGGCAGTGGTTTATCTTCGCGAGGAGCCTTTACAAATGAATTTTCTTTGTAGAAAGGAGATGTATGACCAATTGTTGTAAAGTAATATGCATTACGATTACAATCATCCTCATCAAGCTTATCAAGCTCTAATTTCTTGATGTCTTCATCATTATTGTCCATACTTGCTCCTTAGTTATACGAAACAAAAAATTAAACAGTTCTGCCAATGCCAGCAACACGTAATGTAAATGTGCTACCAATAAATGGAGTGTTGTGAGATTTTGAAGCAATATCTGCTTCTGAAAATTGCCATTCTTCTTCCTTCAAAAATGCAACAGTTGTTGAGCCATTATCAAAGAGAGAAGGAATAGAAATATTCAACAGGGCAGCAGGGCGAACAGTCCAGCACTTACACCATTCAATTGGAGACATTCCTGCCTCAGTAACCATTGCTGTCCAAGAAGCAGGTGCTGCAGTTTCAAGACCAATGATGCCAAACATAGCCTTTGCAAAGCCACCTTCTTTCTTTTGTGCAGAATGAGGTGCATGGTCTGTAGCAAAGCAACAAATTGTTCCATCAAGAACGCCTTTACGTAGAGCCGCTACATCGCTTTCAAGACCAAGTGGTGGATTCATTTTCCAATTAGAAGCAGAAGCATCAGGAATTTGCTCTGCAGCTAGCATCAAATGGTGTGGAGTTGCTTCTGCTGTGATGCTTACACCTTCTGCTTGAGCCTTAGCAATTACATCTACTGCTTCTGCACAAGAAAGATGCTGAATATGCATGCGGCAACCAATCTTGCGAGCAACCTCAATATCGCGTTTGACAGCTTCAACCTCAGCAGCATCTGGGAAAATCTTTTCGCCTTCACATGCTTCGCATTTACGCATTACACCGCCATTAACAATAGATGGAACAACAGCATGATCCATCACAACTTTGTTAAGCGCTTTGCAATCCTCTGCAATTTTATACATTGCTTCATCTGGCATAACATAGTTACCATCGTCAGTAAATGCTATTGCAGATGGAAGCTCTGCAGGGTTGACTGCTTCTTTACCAGCACGACCCTTTGTGCAGCAAGCTGTAGGGTAAAGAGTTACTAAACCTTCTGAATATTTATTTGCTTCATCAATTTGAAAGCGTAATACATCTTCGGAATCAGCAGCTGGAGTTGTGTTAGGCATTGTTGTTACAATACTAAAACCACCAGCAATTGCTGCAGCCATACCTGTAGCTATTGTTTCAGAATCAGTTGCACCTGGCTCTCTAAAATGTGTGTGAATATCTACTAAGCCAGGCATTACAATATAACCAGTACCATCATAAGAGCCATCGCTAAGCTGTGGCAGAGTCGGTATGCGAGAACCCTCAATATTAAGCTCTCCTATGCAATCCTTTTCTGTGGCAGGGTCTAGTATTCTTAAATTCTTAATTAACATTTCAGATGATTCTATTTTTATGGTTATTTCTTTTCAGGAGGAAGACAACCTTTTGTTTGAGAACAATTGTGGCATCCATGTGGGCATTCGTGTGGCATAGAAACGTCTTCGCCATTCCAACAGAAGGTGCAGATACCTTTTAGACCAAGAGCCTTCTTAAAGTCATCCAAACGCTGGAATGCAAGAGAATCAAGCTTGAATTGCTCTCTTAAAATATCAACCATATTTTTGTATGGAGCACCATCAGGATCGCGATACTTTGAAATATCTGCATTTTCACCTTCCAATTCTTTAATTGCACGGCGTGTGGCAAGGTCAAGAACAGAGCGAGAAGAAGAGAAGTTCAAGAACTTACATGGGTAAAGCAGAGGAGGGCAAGCAATTCGCATATGCATTTCGCGAGCACCTGCTTTACGAATAATAGATGTTTGATCCATTAGCTGAGTGCCACGAACAATAGAATCATCGCAGAAGATAATGCTCTTATCTTTAATGAGCTCTTTAATTGCCAGAAGCTTCATCTTGGCAATATGCTTACGTGTGGATTGGCGTGTAGGAGTAAAGCTGCGTGCCCATGTTGGTGTGTACTTAATGAATGGGCGGCCATACCGTATTTTTGAATACTCAGCAAAACCAAGTGCATGGCTGACACCAGAATCAGGAATGCCTGCAACTAAATCAGCAGGTACGCATGATGCTTCAGCAAGCTTTGCTCCATTCTTGTAGCGGCTTTCCTCAACATTTATTCCTTCATAGGTTGAAGCAGGGAATCCATAATATACATAGAAGAATGAGCAGATAGCCATTTTCTCATATTGTGGCTCAGACAATGTTTCATAACCTTGATTTGAAACACGAATAATTTCTGCAGGACCTAAATCCTTTACATGCTCATAACCAAGTGTTAAAAAAGCTGAGGATTCAATAGTGACTGCATAAGAACCATCTTTCTTACCAAGAATTACAGGAGTTCTGCCATAATAATCGCGTGAAGCATAAATATCACCAGAATCGGTAAGAATCAAAATTGAGCAAGAACCTTTAATGCGTTGTTGAACATACTTAATGCCTTCAACAAAAGAATCTTTGCTATTGATTAAGGCACCGACAACTTCGGAAGGAGTAATTTCACCTGATTGCATTGCTGCAAAGTGATATGAATTGTCAGCAAGAAAATCTTTGATGATTTCATCCAGGTTGGTGATTAGACCAACAGTCATCAAAGCAAATTTTCCCAAATGGGAATAGAAAAGGAGTGGCTGGTCATCTGTATCGCTAATAGAACCGATACCTGATTTAAGTTTGTCATTTGTAATACATTCTGCAAAATCATTTTCGAAGCGAGTTCGAAAAGGTGAATTAGATATGTCATGGATAAAGCGAACAAATTTTTCGCCATCCCAAAATGCCATACCACCACGATGTGTGCCTAGATGAGAATGATAGTCTGTTCCATAAAAAACATCAGCAACGCAATTTGCAGATGATGTCGAACCAAAAAAGCCACCCATAAAATTTACTCCAAAAGATAGAAAAATCGGTAAAAAATATTTCAAATATAATACAATAATTAGTATTCATTGTAAAACAGAATTTTGCAAAATAATCTTTAAAACAGCAGTTGAAGTCTGTGTGGCGTTTAAAAGTGTGAAGTTTTTGACAGGATTAACATCAATTTTTGAGAATGTTGTGTGGTAGCTTACCGGTTTCATAGAAATATTACTTATTGCCAGATATTTGTGTAGACAATTGGTGATTTTTGTAAAAACTTGTAAATAAATGTGTTTGACTTTAAATTGTTATATTACTTATAATTTATAAGAAAAGCACATCATGTTAAGTATCCATAAGAACAATAAAATCTTACTAATGAAAAAATATACTCCTCCTTACACAATTTCAGAAAAAGCAATAAACCTTATTGCTGAAATATCTGCTTTGGTAGAAAGTATAAGTTTGAATACATTAGATTCACAAGATTTGCGTCTTAGGAAAACGAATTTGATTAAGACAATTCATGGCTCAACTGCTATAGAAGGCAATACTTTAACAGAGAAGCAAATTACGGCTATTCTTAATGGGAAAAAGGTTGTTGCACCTCAAAAAGAGATTGATGAAGTTATGGGGGCAGCAGCAGCTTATGAACAAATAAACAAAATAAATCCTTGTAAAATAGATGATTTATTAAAGATTCATACAATAATGATGAGTAATTTGGTTGATGAACCTGGCGTATTTCGTACTACACAAGTAGGCGTTATAGATGCTTCTGGTAATGTAATTCATATGCCACCAAATGCATCTGAAGTTTTTGCCTTAATCAATGAATTATTAGAATGGTTAAAGAGGACAGATGCTCATCCTCTTATAAAGAGTTGTGTTTTTCATTATGAATTTGAGTTTATTCATCCATTTATTGACGGTAATGGCCGCGTAGGGCGTTTTTTACAAACGGCGATATTAGGTAAATGGAAGAAGATTTTTTATGATATTCCAATAGAAAATATTGTTTGGCAAAATCAAAATGGGTACTATCTGGCACTACGACGTTCTTCTCTCGTAGGAGATTCTTTCCCATTCATTGAATTTATGCTTGAACGAATAAAAGAAGCAATTTTAGCGATAGACAAAAAGCGGATAAAACATGTCGGTGTAAATGTCGGTGTAAATGTCGGTGTAAAACTTTCTGCAAGGGAGTGTGATTTGCTTGAACTATTGCGTCTAGACAGTACCTTAACAGCTGTTCGTATTGCAGAAACATATTCAATTTCCACACGTCAAGCTGAGCGTTTATTGACAAGTTTGAAGAAAAAAGGTCTTATTTCCAGAAAAGGATCTGACAAATCCGGATATTGGGAGGTTGTCAAAAATGCGGCAGCCAAACTCAAAAAGCATTAAAAACTAGATATTTAGCTTGATTTGTTCTACAGAAGCATCCAACTGCTTCATAAAAAACTAACTCATAATTTTCGCTAGACTTCTATACCAACTATTAGATTTGTCTTTAGATTAGATTAAATTTATATATATTTATGGTATAAAAAGCGTTAATTTTATTGACAAAATCAGGCCTATTATGGCAAAATATTAAAATATTTTTTACGTGGAAATATAGTTCCATATATTATTTGATAATAAATAAAGTTAAAGGTTTAGGAGAAATAAAATGTCTCGTCGTATATTGATCGCAGGTAACTGGAAAATGAATAAGACCTCAGCAGAGGGTGCAGCACTTGTTAAAGAGCTAAAGGCAGCAATTCCATGCTGCTGTCAGAATGGTCCTGAGGTACTAGTTTGCCCTCCATTCCTAACAATCCCAGCTGTTGTTGCTGAAGCAAAGGATAGCTGCATTAAGGTTGGTGCTCAGAACGTACACTTTGCTGCAAATGGCGCATACACAGGTGAGTGCTCAACAGCAATGCTTAAGGATGCAGGTTGCACACACGTAATCATCGGTCACAGCGAGCGTCGTCAGTATTTTGCTGAGACAGACGAGACAGTTAATCAGCGCACAAAGGCAGCTGTTGCAGCAGATTTAGTTGCTGTTGTATGCGTTGGTGAGACACTAGAAGAGCGCGAGAATGGCACAATGAAGCAGGTTATCGACCGTCAGGTACGTGTTGGTCTAGCTGATATGACAGCTGCTGACATGGAGAAGGTTGTTATCGCTTACGAGCCAGTATGGGCAATCGGTACAGGTAAGGTAGCTACTGACGAGCAGGCACAGGAAGTACATGCATTTATCCGCGAGGTACTAGCTGATGTATTTGGTGCAGCAACTGCAGAAGCAACACGTATCCTATACGGTGGCAGCATGAAGCCAAGCAATGCAGCTGGTCTACTTGCTCAAAAGGATATCGATGGTGGTCTAATCGGTGGCGCAGCTCTTAAGGCAGAGGATTTCTCAGCTATCGTTAAGGCTGCACTTGCTTAATTAGTAGCAGGTTTAATAATTTTGGTTTTATAGTAAATTGGAGGAAATTGTATTATGACAATATTATACAACATTCTTGTAGCTGTTGAGGTAATCATCAGCATTATGCTAATCGGTATCGTATTAATTCAGCGCACTAAGGGTCAGGGTGCAGGTCTAAGCTTCGGTAATGGAGCAGAGGCTATCTTTGGCGCTCAGATGGGTAATGTATTAACACGCACAACAGTTATTCTTGGTATTCTATTTCTAATCAATACTACAATTCTAGCTATGATTCATCCTGAGGCTAAGGCTTCTACATCAGCACTTGACCAGGCAATTGCTAAGCAAGAGCAAGCTGCAGCAGAAGCAACAGCAACCGATGTTTCAGTAGAGGAAGCTCAGGCTCTTCTAGAAACAGCAACAGAAGCAGCTGAAACACCAGCTGCTCCAGCAGAGACTCCTGCAGCTCCTACTGCAGAAGCTCCAGCACCAGTTGCTGAGACTCCTGCAGCTCAAGCTCAATAAGCAAGCATCATATAAATAGGTTATTGCTTTAGGTTATGACTAGAAAAACCAAAATTAGTATTTCTATTATTGCGGCAGCCGTAGTTATTGCGGCTGTCGCAATGTGTTGTTTTCCTTCAAATACTTCTACTCCAGAAGTACCTAAGAAAAATAATGTGCTTCTCATTACTTCCGACAGCACATTACCAGTAGAACAAATTCTAGCTAATTCATTTGGTTTTACTTTTTATGATGACTTAGCAACTTCACCTCTTTCTCTTCCTTCTGGTGCAAGCCTTATTACAGGTAAAACGCCACGAGAAACAACAATTCGCGTAAATGGTATTGGTTCTATTCCACAAAATATGCCAACCATTGCAACGCATCTTACTAAGAAGAATTATGCTTGCGGAGCATTTTTCTCTTCTTTAATATTTGCTCAAAGCCATGGTTTGACTAATGGATTTATAGCTTACGATTCTAGCTTTGCTATCTCTAACAATATTCCTCAATTAGTTTCCGGTGCTGATTTTGTTATCCCTCGAGCAAATAGCTTTATTAAGCGACAAAATACTGTTAACAACAAAGACAGTTTTGCTTGGATTCATATTTCTGAACCTGTTGTAGGTGATGTTAATTCAGCAGCTTCAGCTGTTGTTAATTTTATTGAAAAGCACAACACACCAAGTACAACAATTATTTATACACCACTTGCAAATCCAACAAAAGCCCCATTCGCAGGAATCACTTTGGAGGAATGTCGTGTACGCTTAGGTGTAAACAAAAACAATTTAATTCCGCAAAATACAATTATTTCTTTGATGGATGTGCCAGAAATTATTTTGGCATCAATAGAACAAAAGGCTATTGAAACAAATCTTCTTGCAACACCTACTGCTGAAGCTATTTTGCCATGGTATGCATTTAATCTTCCTCCTAAGCGTTTAGGCTGGGAAGGGGACTGGGGTTTAAGTGAGGTAAAACCACAGGTTCAGCCATCTCGTTTTGAAACATTCTCAATATTTATGCATGGTATAGAAGGAGAGGGACTGATTCCTCCTTATCCTTCAACAAATGTTTTGCACTCTGTAACTAATGAGGCCGCTTTCTATGCAGAAGCTGCAGCAGCAAAAACCAATTCAGTAGAGCATCTAAAGGCTTTTGTGGCAAAGTATCCAACTGTTCCTCTTTTCCATTATTGGTATGCTGAAGCACTTTACAATACTGGCGACTATATGGAGGCATGTAATGCTTATGGTCGTGCATCACACTATGGATACAACATGCTAATTTCAATTTCTCGCCAATCACTCTGCCACACAAAGCTAAGCAATATCCCTGCAGCAATTGAACGAGCAGAAAATGCATTCCTTTTGAATCCAACAGATTTTGTTTTACGTAAGGAGCTATCATCCATTCTTTATTCTACTGGTGTTTCTATGTACAATGCAAAGAACTATCCAACAGCTAAAGAGTGTTTGAATCGTGTGCTTTGGCTGACTCCATCACAGCTTGACGCTTATGTTCAGATGGGTAATATTTATCTTGCAGAGGGCAATACAAATGCTGCAATAAATGTTGTAAATCAGGCATTAAAGCTAAAACCAGAGTATGCTCCAGCTAAGAAGCTTCTAGAAAATATTAAATAGTGTTAGAATTTTAATATAAAAACCAAGGTGAAATTATGTCAGAAGAAAATAATAATTTAGCTACAGAAAATACAAACGAGTATCGCGCTCAGCGCCTCGCAAACCTTAAGGCTCTTGAGGAGCTAGGCTATAATCCATTTGGTGCTGCATTTGATCGTACAGGTGATGTTGCTACTATTCGCGCTCTATGGACTTATCCAATTGAGGCTGCAACACCTGAAAAGCCACACGCTGAAGGTCCAGCAGAGCCAATTGCAGTTAAAGCTGCTGGTAGAATGATGGCTTGCCGTAATATGGGTAAGACAATCTTTGCTGATTTACGCGATGGTACTGGCCGTATACAGTTGTTTGTAAACGGAAAGAATTTGCCAGAAGGCGCTTTTGATGCATTCAAACTACTAGACCTTGGTGACCATATTGGTATTGAGGGTGATTTGTTTGTAACACGTACAGGTGAGTTGTCAATCAGAATGACAAATTGGACACTTCTATCTAAGGCAATTATGCAGCCACCTGAGAAGTTCCACGGCCTACAGGATCAAGAGGATCGCTACCGCATGCGTTATCTTGACCTAATGTCAAATGCAGAGTCACGTGATCGCTTCAATAAGCGTATTGCAATTGTTGCTGAGATCCGTAAGTATCTAACAAGCCGTGGCTTTGTTGAGGTAGAGACACCAATGATGCAGCCTCAGCCAGGTGGTGCAGCAGCTCGTCCATTTATGACTCACTACAATGCTCTTGATTGCACAATGTATATGCGTATTGCTCCAGAGTTATATCTAAAGCGCTTGCTTGTTGGTGGCTTTGATAAGGTATTTGAGCTAAACCGCAATTTCCGTAACGAAGGTCTTGACCGCACACACAACCCTGAGTTTACTGTATTGGAAATCTATGAGGCTTATGGCGATCGCACATCTATGAAGAATATCATAGAGGGCATGATTCCTCAGATTTGTGATAATGTTCTAGGTACTCGTAAGGTTAAGTATGGCGAGGGTGAGCTAGATTTCACACCTCCTTATCGTGAGGTTGCATATCATGATTTGGTTCGTGATCGCATGGGTGCAGATTGGTTTGATTTAGATGTTCCAACAGCTAGAGCAAAGGCTGAAGCTGAGGGTCTTGAGATTGATCCAAGCTGGGGTCATTTGCTAATTACTCACGAGGTATATGATAAGCTAATCGAGAAGACTCTGTTCCAGCCAACATTTGTTACACGCGTTCCACATGAGTTTGTTCCATTGGCAAAGACTTGCCCAGATGATCCAACTCTAGCTGATGTATTTGAGTTTGTTGTTGGTGGTAAAGAACTATGCCCTGGTTATACAGAGCAGAACAATCCAATCAATCAGCGTGAGGCATTTGAGGTTCAGGCTGGTGATGAAGTAGAGAAGATTGATGAAGATTTCATTACTGCACTTGAATATGGTATGCCACCAGCAGGTGGTTTGGGCTTGGGTATTGACCGAATTGTTATGATGCTTACAGGCACAGAGGTAATTCGTGATGTTATCCTATTCCCACAGCTAAAGCAAAAATAAGTTTTGACCTTTTTTGAAATAGCAAATAAGGCTACTATGAAACTTTTGTTTTGTAGTAGCCATTATTATTTTATAGATATAAATACATTTTTATTTTTGTTTTTTTCAGTATTTTAGCTATTAAAATTGTCCGTTTAATTGACTTTATGTAGTTAATATAGTAAAATTTAAAGCAAAAACTCTCGAGAATTTTATTA
The DNA here is from genome assembly GCA_017648065.1 of Kiritimatiellia bacterium. GTDB lineage: Bacteria > Verrucomicrobiota > Kiritimatiellia > RFP12 > UBA3636 > RGIG990. The sequence goes on from JAGCJJ010000039.1 coordinate 51,522, forward strand.
ATATATGAAAAAACATTTTCACTTTTTTATTTTTGGACTTTTCTGTGTAAGCATATGTGGCTGTAAATCACCAGAAGAGTGGCTCGTTGATGCAGACCAAAAGGCTACTGCACATATTAAAGCTGCACAAATACGTGATAATTTACGCGTAGAAGAAATTAATGTAGAGAATCCTTCAGACACATTACGCCGACGACTAATTGAGGCTCAAGGCTTAACTATTGCTGATCCGTTAGCTTCTACTTCATCAAAAGAACCTATATCTGTTGATGAATCATCAAAAGAACCAATTTACATTTCATTAGAAGATGCTTTAAAAATAGCCGCTGCTGAGAGCCGGGAATTTCGCTCAAAAAAAGAAGATTTGTATAAGTCTGCACTAGCTCTGGATCTTGAAGCACATAACTTTAGAACAACATTTACTGGACTTTTTACTTCACGCATAAGTACATCTCGTGCAGAACATAGCACTCCTATTACAGGAAACGATAATAGACTCAAACTTGGTGCTAATCATACTTTTAAGAATGGTACTGAATTAACAAGTAGTGTTGCAATAGATTTAGCAAAAATGCTTTCTGCAGAAAAGGATAGTGCATGGGGTATTATTGCTGATGCAAGTATTACAATTCCATTGCTTCGTGGAGCAGGGCGCTTTGTAGTAGAAGAGCCTCTAATTCAAGCAGAGCGAGATCTAGTATATAACTTAAGAGAATTTGAGCAATATAAGCGTAATTTTATTGTTTCAATTTCTACAACATATTTTAATGTATTGCTTTCTAATAGACAGCTACGAAACCAAGATGAAAATTACAAACGTGCTGTTGCATCCACTCGCCGTTCTCGCCGTCTTGCAGATGCTGGACGACTTCAGGAATATGAATTTGACCAATCATATCAAAATGAGTTAGATGCTCGTAATAGTTGGGTTGCTGCATATAGTAAATACGATAGTATGCTAGAAAGTTTCCGTGTCTCATTAGGTTTACCTCCTGATGCTTTGGTTTTCCCTTATGAAGCAGAGCTAACAAAGCTACAAGAATATACAAAAAGCTTTGCTGCTATCGAGACAGAAAAATATGAAGCAGAAGGCGCTATTGACTGGGATAAGATTGAACTAAAGAAACCTGATTCTAAAAATATAGGACCATTGGAATTAGATGAAAAGACAGCATTAGCTATTGCTTTTGAAAATCGCCCTGATTTACAAACAGCTCGTGACAGAGTAGACGACAGTGAGCGTAAGCTTCGCATTGCTGCAGACAATTTACGCACTGAGATAACAATCGGTGGCAGTGCTTCTACTGGCGAATCAAGAAGTTATGGAAATGCAGGTAAAGGAAACGCAAAATTCAAGCCTATATATGGAAGCTATAGTGCATTATTAAGCATTGATTTACCATTTGAAAGAACTTATGAACGTAATGCATACAGAAATGCATTTTTCACATATGACAAAGCAGTAAGAAATTATCAAGAAGCAGAAGATAATCTAAAGAAAGAAGTGTATAACATTGTACGTTCATTAAGAGAAACCAGAGAAACTTTAACAATTCAATTTATGGCATTATCTTTGGCTCAGCGTCGCGTAGAAAGTATGGATATCCTTCTTCAAGCAGGTCGCGTTGATATGACTGATGTATTAGGAGCACAGCAATCACTTTTGGCTGCTCAAAATTCATTATATTCAGCAATTGTCAGCTATAGAATTCGCGAGCTAGAGTTTCAAAGCAAACTAGGTGTGCTTGATGTTACTGCAGCAGGTACATGGTTTGAATTTAATCCAAAAGAATATTTAACTTCAAAAGGAAACAATCAATAACGAATGAAGAAGCAATCGCATTTTTTCAAAACCATACGTTTAGTATTGTTTGTTTTATTATTACAATTTACTTGTTCATTTGCCTATTCGTCTCCAACGGCAAATGGCAATGGTTCTGAATTACGTGTTGCTTTTTGGAATGTTGAAAATCTTTTTGATACAGTGGTAAATGGTCCATCAAAGCACAAAGATAAAGATTTTACGCCATCTTCATGGAGACGTTGGACACCTCAACGCTATTCACAGAAGCTTGACCACTTGGCGCATGTATTAAATGCAATGCAACCTGATGTTATTGGTATGGCAGAGGTTGAAAATCTTGATGTATTACAAGATTTAAATAAACGATTAGATGAAAAATATGGTTGGAAGCTTCCATACATTGGACATATTGATTCCTCTGATGCTCGAGGCATAGATCAAGCAGTAATGTCTAAATATCCAATTTTATCTACTCACCTCGTAGCACACACATATGGAAGAAGAGGTGTATTAGTAGTTGTTGTTGATGTAAACGGACATCCTATTACATTTATGGTTAACCATTGGAAATCTCCGATTGGAGATTACAAGGAAAACATGAAAACTCGCTCAGAGGAAGCAAATGCGTTACGCGAAGAATTGACTAAGCGTTATAATAGAGCAAATGACATGAGCTTTGTTATTATGGGTGATTTTAATGAGGATTGTGATGACACAACGCTAATAAATGTTTTACGCGTTTCAAAAACAAGAAAACAAACATTAAAGCATGCTGATGGGCCATTGGCGCTTTATCATTTAGCATTTGATTTACCTGCAAGTGAGCGTAAAACTTATTACTACGCTCGCCGTTCTGTATGGAATTCTTTTGATGGAATAATTGTTCCTGTCACATTACTTCCAGAAGAAAAAGACTCTAAATGTTATTGGAAAGTTAAAGATAAAAAATCTTTTAAGGTTTTCACTCTTCCTGAAATGAAGGAACCTGGTGATGGGCGACCAAGAGCTTTTAGACGTGTTCGTATTAAAGGCAAACCAAATAACTATTACGAAGAAGGTTATTCAGATCATTTTCCTGTAATTGTTACTCTTGCTCCAGCAAGTTCGATAAACGAAACTAAAGAGTCTTCTCAAAAGGTTAAATTACCATGAGTGAGGGTGTATTAGGTTCTGCAAAACGTGATCAATTACAAGCTCGCATGACCACATTAGGTATTGCTGAGGCAGATCTGATTGAAAAATTTGTACAGGGTAGTGGTAGTGGTGGACAAAAGATAAACAAGACCTCATCTTGTGTTTATCTTAAGCATGCACCAAGTGGGCGAGAAATTAAATGCCAAAAAACACGCTCATTATCACTCAATCGTTATTATGCACGCGTAGAATTATGTGAGCAGATTGAGGAGGAAATACTTGGAGAAAAGAGTAAGCGTCAGCAAGAAATAGAAAAGATTCGTCGACAAAAGAGGCGACGCTCCCGTAAGCAACGAGCCAAGATGCTTGATGACAAGCACAAGCATTCTGAAAAGAAAGACCTTAGAAAAGCTGTAGAATTTTAGAAGGTTTATTATTTGTTTTGTAGTAGGAGATATTATATGAAACAGATATATTTTATTATATTAGCATTTACATTACCAACATTAGCACTTGCGATCGATGCGTCTATAGCTCCTGCAAATCCAGCATTTACTAGTTGGCAAAGAAGTGGGGGAGTTAATACAATTTCCAACTCTGATACAACAATTTCAGCTAATACTCAATCTAAAATAATGTATTCTGATAATTCTTCAGAAGACTACGATTCAATGAGTAATGGTAATTTTGGATATATTCCTTCTCCAGTAAATCGAACACATCTTACAAATGGAGTTGAGTTATTAAGTTTTGATGGTAATGATCTTGTAAGAATTGGTGCAGATGCAAGAGCTTCTGCATTACCTTCAAAATATGATTGCAGAGAAGATTATGGTGTTACATCTGTAAAAAATCAAGCTCCTTATGGTTCTTGTTGGGCATTTGCAGCAATAGCATCAATTGAAGGAAACATACTTAAAACAGAAGGTAAAATCAGAGATTTCTCCGAAAATAATATGGTAAATCTTCATGGTTTTGAATGGGGCTTTGATGATGGTGGCAATGAAGATTTATCTATTGCTTATTTGACAAGAAATAATGGACCTGTGGCAGAAGCTTTAGATACATATCCATCTGTTGGTACCAGTACTAATCAACTTGCTGTCAGACAAGTACAACGTGTAATGTTTATTCCTACAAGAACAAGCCATACTGATAATGTTGCTATTAAGCAAGCAGTACTAGATTATGGTCCTTTAGCTATTACTTATTATCATAATAGTAACTATTTTAAATCAACATACAATTCATATTATTACAATGATAATTCTGCATATCCAAATCATTATGTAACGCTTATAGGTTGGGATGATGATTTTCCTGCTTCTAATTTTAAAAACACACCGCCTGGAAATGGTGCTTTCATCATAAAAAACAGTTATGGGAAAGGGTGGGGTGAAAAAGGTTTTTTCTATATTTCTTATTACGATAATGTACTTGGTTTTGATTCAATTATTTCTTATCAAAATGCAAAAAAAATCAATTGTTTTGGTAGAATTTATGACTATACGCCTTATGGTAAAGTTGCTGCTTTTGGATACAACAATAGTACAGAAGCTGAGATGGCAAATATGTTTACAGCTGAGGCAACAGAAAAGCTAGGTGCAGTGAGTTTTTATAGTCCTGTACCAAACACTCAATATACATTAAAAATATACACTAATTGTCGAAGCGGACGACCAACATCTGGTAATTGCGTATACAATTCATCTGGTACAATTCCTTTTGCTGGATATGAAACAATTCATTTGTCTGAACCAGTTAATATAACAGCTGGCAAATTATTTTCTGTGTATTTATATTTAAATTCTCCGAACTATGATTCTCCTATGTCTATAGAATTTAATTATTATCCAACATATTTGAACAAATCGGAATCCAAAAGTGGTCAATCATATTATAAGCATCCACAAAACTTTAGTTGGAGTGATTTATATAATACATATGGAAGTTATGGAGCGAATTTATGTATTAAAGCATTTGCAATTGGATCTACGACAAATTCAGTGGTTCCTGTACCATATTCATGGTTAGATAAATATCCGACATTACTTTCTGCTAATCAGAATGATTATGAAAAAGCAGCAAATTCTGTTGCTGCAAATGGATTAGACGTATATGAGAATTATATTGCAGGATTAGATCCGACAGATGCATCAAGTTGTTTTAATGCGAATATTTCGTTTACAAACGATGTTCCATGTATTGGCTGGTCAACATCTTTGAATCCAGATGGATTTAAGGAAGGATTACGTTGGTATACAATATATGGAAAGAAATTATTGGATGATGCAGATTGGGAAGAAGTTATAGATGGGAAAGAAAGCAATTATAATTTCTTTAAGGTTAACGTAGAGCTTCCATAGTTAAAATTTATTCTATACAAAGTAAATAAAACGTATTCAACCTATATTTATGCAACATAATATATATTATGCGACGTTATAGATAAGCCTCTACCACTAATACATTTTTACTAATTATTTACTTAAGTGCACCGAACCTAGCTGCTGCATCTCGTAAAAGTTGTTCTGTTGTTTCCCAATCAATGCAAGGATCTGTTACGGATACTCCAAATTGAAGCTTGTCCTTGTCATGCTTCAATTCCTGTGAACCCCAACCTAAATACGACTCTAACATAAAACCAACTATAGAATAATTTCCATTTTCTATTTGTGTCATAATGTCACCAAGTACATAGGCTTGTTTAGCTGGGTTCTCTTCGGAATTTCCATGGCTGCAATCAACCATAATTCTTGATGGTAATCCTGCCTTCGTTAATGCTTCTTCTGTCTTACTGATGCTTAAACTTCCATAATTTGGACCACCATCTCCACGCAGTACAATGTGGGAATAATCATTCCCTCTTGTTCTGCATATAGAAAGAACCCCAGAATCATTTATACCTAAAAATGCATTTGGACGCAAAGCTGTTTTGATGCCTTTAATTGCATTATCTAAGCCATTAGGACCTTGACTATTCTTAAACCCAACAGGTGTAGATAAGCCGCTCGCTAAAGTGCGATGTGCATTAGATTCTGATGCACGCTGCCCAATAAATGTCCATGAAATTAAATCACCTAAATATTGTGGGATTACTGGATCAAGAGCCTCAGTAGCTGCAGGAAGTCCCATTTTTGCAAGATGTGCTAAAAATTTTCTCGCTACCCTAATACCCTGTTCAATTCTAAATGAATCATCAAGAAATGGATCATTAATTAAACCCTTCCACCATCCATTACCACGTGGCTTTTCAAAGTATACGCGCATGATAATAACAAGATTATCCTCTAGCTCTTTTGCTAATTCATTCAGACGAATTGCATACTCTGTAGCTGATTCAATATCATGGATTGCGCACGGCCCTACTACTGCCAATAAGCGCATATCTCGTCCATCTAAAATTCCCTTAATGGTTGCTCGAGAATTTTGAATAAAGGCCTGTTGCTTTGGCGCAATTGGTATTTCTTTTTTTATTTCATTAGGTGAAGGCAAACACTCAAATGAAGAAATATTCTCATCAAACAATGCGCTCATAGTTAGCCCTACTTTTTAGGATTTAACTTAAAAATCAACCTCTTTACTTGAGGATATGCAGCCTGGATTCGCTCAATCAAATTACGTTGTGCATGACGTCTGATTTGATTTAACCAAAGTGTATTCTCTACATAAATTACGAGTGAACCATCTGCCTCAATAAATTCACCAGGCTTTGAATGTGCAACATAGTCCGCACGAGCAATATTATTCCAATTAGAAGCAATACCATCTTGAACAGCATTGTACTCTACTCTAAGCATTTTAAGCGCATCTTTAATCTTGCTATTAATCTTATCAGGATCTCGCATTATTGTTGGAGGAAGCTCATCTGAGGCAATTTGGAAACGCTCTTTTTCTAATTCCCATCTATCGCGACTTCTGAAACGAGAGTCTATCCCCCTGCGTTTGAAAGGACGATCTCTTTCTGAAATCTCTGTTGTTTTCAGAAATCTAGGATCATTACCTTGTAAACTTTTTAGACTGTCGTTTTCCATAATCAACCGGAATTAGTAATAAAAAAAATAACTTAAATCTGTCGGTACTAATTAAACATTAGGCAGTAGCGATAGCATAAGCTAACGCTACCGCCCAAAGTATTTCATAGCGATAAAATGTTAATACATCATTTCGCTAACAGTATCAACAGGATTAAACTAAGCGAGTCTTTCCTGTACCCTTTTCAATGCGACCAATTGGAAGTGGATTTGCACCAGCCTTCTCTAGCACGTTAAGAGTCTTCTGTGCGTCCTTTTGTGTTACGCATAGAACATATCCGATACCCATATTGAATACGCGATACATTTCCTCGTTATCAATCTTACCAGCCTCTTCCATCCACTTGTAGATAGCAGGTACTTCCCAAGAAGATTTATCAAAAACTGCATCAACAGCTTTTGGAAGCATACGAGGTACATTGTCAATTAAACCACCACCTGTGATGTGTGCCATACCACGAATCTTTACACCAGCGTCCATAACTGCTGTGACAGGATTTAGGAAGCTAGAGTGAACAGCTAGTAGAGCCTCCTTAAATGTCTGCTTTGTACCAGGAACCTTATCTGAAAGCTTCTTGCCTGCCATCTCAAAAACAATCTTACGAGCCAATGAGTAACCATTTGTTTGCAGACCAGTTGAAGGTAGACCAATTAGAACATCGCCCTCTTTGATATTGTCGCCTGTTACTAAATCCTTCTTAGCAACAACACCTACGATTGTACCAACAAGATCATACTCACCCTCTGGATATAGACCAGGCATTTCTGCTGTTTCACCACCAAGTAGTGCGCAATTATTCTCACGGCAAGCCTTACAGAAACCTGAAATAACATCAGCAAAAACATTGCTCTTAAGCTTTGCTGTTCCTAGATAATCCAAGAAGAACAAAGGCTTAGCACCCTGTGTAAGAATATCATTAACGCAGTGGTTAACCAAATCTTGACCAACTGTGTTATGAATCTTAGCCATGCTAGCAATCTTTAGCTTTGTGCCAACACCATCAGTTGAAGCAACAAGAATCTGATCTTTGCCAGGTGACTGGAATAGACCACCGAAACGACCGATATCGCTTAGCACCATATCTGTCTTTGTGCTCTTAACGTCCTGCTTAATTTTATCAAGACCCTTCTCCATCTCGTCGATATCAACACCAGCTGCTGCATATGCTGACTTCTTAGCAACTGGCTTCTTACAAGGCTTCTTACATGTCTTAACTGTCTTTTTTGTCATATTTTTTCCTTTTGGATTATTATTATAAATTTATAAAAATTGATTAACGTTGAGCAAGTGCTTTTGTGATTATCTCTCCCGTTGATAAATCACCATCGCTATTCTCAAAAATTTCACGAACTGTTTTTACGGCAACATCCTGATTAAAACCAAGCTGAACAAGCCCTAATACAGCATCATTACAAGCCTGAGTCATTGCGTTGTTTGTTGTTTCACTATTGGTTGAATCTGTTGCATATACCTCAAGAGGATTAATCTTATCACAAAGCTCAACTACAATACGCTCAGCCATCTTCTTGCCAATACCTGGCAACTTGGAAATGCGCTTGCTATCCTTGGCAACAATCGCAGCACGTAACTCTGCAATTGTCATGCCTCCTAATGCTCCAATAGCAATCTTTGGTCCAACTCCTGATACAGTAATTAAAAGCTTGAAAAAATCACGTTCTTGTTCTGTTGAAAAACCAAATAACAAATGAGCATCTTCGCGAATATGTTCAAAAATTAGACACTTGTATTCACTGCCTACTTTTGGCAAGGTATCATAGGTTGAAAGTGGAATCAAAACCTCATACCCTACCCCTCCCACATCAAGAACAATGTGAGTAAGTTGTTTTTCATCTAATATTCCGCGAAGAAATGCAATCATTATTCTACAATCTCCACCTCAGTATTGCGAGGAATTAGCATTGATAGTTCTTCGACATCTTTATTGCTCATGCGTACGCAACCTGCACTTGACTGAGTTCCCAATGTTTTCTCATCCCAAGTACCATGAATTCCATAGCCATCTACACGAATTGTATCGCCTGTTGCTTCAAGTGGGATCCAACGTGTACCCAAAATATTTCGTGGATCACCAAATGGGATGCCAGGACCATTACCAGGATACCAAGCAGGGTCTTTCTGACGGAAACCTGTCTTGAATGTTCCTGCAGGAGTTTTATTATACTGACCTGTACCTACAATGTATTTTTTGAAGAAACGGCCATCAAGCAAAAGTGTCAATGTATTCTCTGACTTTGAGACTTTAATAGTGAACTTTGGATGATCAGGGAAAATCAAACGATCGCCTGGACGAATAGCATTTGGATTATTAATGTTATTGCTCTTCATTATTAAATCAACTGGGCAATTATATTTAGATGCAATCCCAGAAAGAGAATCACCAGAGCTGATAATATAATCAATCTTACCAGTCATTGGACGAGGTGTTGTAAACAGTTCAATACTGCACTTACCAATCTTATCTTCTAAATCTTTTGATGATTTAGCATCTGTTGTACCTAAACCTTCATATGCGGATAGATAAAAATTACGAGCAACCTCAAACTTGCCTGCTTGCATTGCCTTATTGCCTTGGTCTATTGCAGAAGAGATTTCATTTGTAGAAAGTGTTGCTGCAATTTCTTCTTTAACTATTTCTACATCAGAATACTCTTTGATTGTCAATCCTTCTTTAGTTTCTTCTGTTGTAGTTGTCTCTTCTGTAGAAGGCTTACTTTGCTTAGAGCAGCTGACAAAAATTAAAGCAATTACTAATATTGCAATAACTATTCCAACAATCCATGGAAGCAAAGGCTTGCTTTTAGGTTTGTAATAATCATTTAAATCGTGAATTTGCATAATATTACCTTTCATTCACTCATGTGAATTTATATCATAATTAAGCATTATTTTTATGTCAAAATTGTACCAAAAAAAGGTTCGTAAAACAAGACATAACACCTACTAAATAAACCAGAAAAAACAAATTAAAAGAATAAAATATGTTTTGTGCTGCAAATTTTCAATAAGCAACAAAATTATACACAAATATAATCTATAATTTTATTTGCGACATTCTCTGATGTATGCTCTAATGCACATGCTGACATTTTTTCCAGATTATCGCGATGCTCATATAAATCACGTACAGCATTTGCTAATTGCTCAGATGTCAATGCATCCTGTAAAAGCATTTTTGAAGCACCCCACTGCTCCATTGCTTGTGCATTATAACGCTGATGATCATTTGCTTCTCGTGGAAGTGGAATCATTATAGATGGGATTCCACAAGTGCAAAGTTCAAAGCAAGATGCTGCACCTGCACGGGAAATGCATAGGCTTGTTTGAGAATATATTTCAGGCATTTTATCTGTAAAACCATAGAGCTCTACAGGAAATCCCTCTGGATACATTTCTCTAACAGCCTCTTCATTTGCCTTACCAGCAATATGAATTACCTTTATATTCAAACCCTCAGCAACTAATTGCTTCATTGCTTCTACAGCCTTCTCGTTAACAGACTGAGAGCCTTGGCTGCCACCCATAATTGTTATGGTAAAATCGTTTGTTGGATTCGCCCACTTTATACCAGAAATTGCCTCTCGTATAGGCATTCCAACCACCTCGCACTTATCTTTCTTGAAATACTTCATTGACGCATCAAAAGCGACAAATACCTTTGTAGCAAATCGAGAAGCAAATCTGTTTGCTGAGCCAGGCAAAACATTTGACTCATGCAAATAGCGAGGAATACGTAATGCTGTCGCTGCAACAATTGGTGCAATTGATGTATAAGATCCCATAGCTAATATTGCTTTAGGTCTGAACATCAGAAGCTTAAAAAATGCAATTGGTGTAGATATGAGAAAAAGACGTAAATAACGCCATACTCTCTTAAATTTTCCTCGTATGCCAGTAGTCTTTGCTGGCACAATAATTATCTTATCATGCCAGCGCTCTGGTGCACCTGACTCTACACCACGACCAGATAAGATTAAACGTACATCGTGTCCTTGTTTCTGCAACTCATCAGCGACAGCAATACCAGGGAACATATGTCCACCTGTGCCACCACATGTTACCGCAATCTTCATCTAGTCGCCCTATTTGTTAATAAATTATTTACCTTGCTCGCGATATAACTCACCTGGCTTAACTTCTACAGGTGTGCCATTATCCTCAACCCATACGCTTATTGCTGAAGGATTGTATACCATTGAAGAATCTGCTGAGAACTGCAAGCGCTGACGTGCCTGCTCGTAATCATAAATTTCAATATTTGTTGCATACCAAACATATGGCTTATTACCAACGTTCTCACAGAAGCCTTCAATCAAATCCCAGTTATTCTGGTCATTGAATTCGTATGAGTGACCCCAAACATAGAAAAGACGTGGACGCTTGCAACGCTCATCCTTGAAGCTTAAGAATTTCTCTGTGTTCTCCATCAAATTGTTTCTATGATGGCAAGTTGCATCCCAGCGAAGGAAATCCTCTGGAAGCTGGAAATCTTGGCGTGTTCTAGTTGTACGTGAATATACAATGCCACAAGCCTTTGCCTGCTCAATTACTTTATCATTGAAGTCACCAAAAGGATAAGACATACCACGTACTGGATAGCCACATGCCTTTTCCAATGCTTTTCTGTCTTCAAACATCTCAACAAGCATAGCCTCAGGAGAAATCCAAGATGGATGAGGATGTGTTACAGTATGAACAGACACCTCATGTCCCTTATAGACCTCAGGAATCTCATCAGCACCTACATGATCAGGTGCACCTGATGCTACACGACTTGAATTCAAATGAAATGTACCACGAACACCATAACGATTCATAATTTCAACTAAGCGCTTATCGTGCTTTGTGCCATCATCATAGCTTAGTGTTACTACAAGATATTTACCATCTTTCAAACAATTTGGTCTTAGCATATTTGCTCCTTTTTTCAAATTTGATAATATTTAGAAAATGATTATATGTGAAGAGAAAGACCTGTTTCAGACTCCCAACCCTTCAACTTATTAGAAATAAATTCAATTGCCTTCTCGTTCATCTCTTTTGGCAACAAATCATGAGAAATAATATCACCACAAGAAATTCTTACAGGACTTTTTGGATGAATAGTCATTCCCAAATCACGCTGTTTTTTGCCAATACGAGCAAAGTCTGTTAGAACTGCAATAGGAACAATATCTACCTCTGCCTTCTTTGCTAGCTTTACACCTAGTGTATTAAATGACTTTGGATCAAACTGGCGATAACGAGCGCCCTGTGGGAAAATCAATGCGCTACGACCATTCTTGATGCCTGTTGTACCATCCTCAAGCACCTTACGCAGATCCTCAAGTGGATTCTTACGGAATACACGGATTGGGTCAACAGCGCGAACTACCTGGCCAAAGAATGGATAATGAGCTAGAGACTCCTTAAGAATAATTATCAGTCCAGGCCAAGCCATTAGAATAGAAGGTAACAAATATGTTTCAAGTGAGCTTACATGATTGCATACAAAAACAACTGGCTTACTATGATTGTTAAGCTTATCAAAGCCTTCAATCTCAATTGTTCCACCTAAGCGCTCTACCAAACGATAAACCATCAAGCCAAACTCAGACCAATATTCATTCATGAAGTTTGGACGCTTAGCATAAATATAACCCATAATAAAAATACGAGCCATACTTAAATTAAATGCCAAAGTTGCCAACCAAACAGGCCAAGGACGGCGTCTGCCTTTTTCTGGTGTTTCATATCCTCCAGTAGTTCTCAAAACTTGATGAAATTTATCTGTATATAATTTTCTTACACTTAAATTCATAATAGTTCTCGCAATTATTGAATGCTTTAGTTAAAAGAAAAATTTTCTAGCTTTAGTGTACGCCTTCAAGTTCCTTCAAACTCTTCAAGCCAAAGTGATCAAGAAATGCATTTGTAGTACCGAACAAGAATGGGCGGCCAGGTAAATCGCTACGACCAATAATGCGAACCAGCTGCATTTCCATCAATGCCTTGATTACGTGACCAGCACTAACACCACGAATTCCTTCAATTTCAGAGCGTGATACAGGTTGGCGATATGCAATAATTGCAAGCGTTTCAATTGCAGGGCGAGCAAGGCGTGTTGGCTTACCCTTATTTAGCATCTTACGCACCCAGCGACCACAATCTGAAGCTGTTTGAAAACGATAGCCACCAGAAATCTCTACTAGCTCCATTCCCATATTCATATTTTTGAAATATTCCTGGAGCTCAACAATAGCTTTCTTTACAGCACTTAATGTGCAAACCATCACTTTATCGGAAACCATTTTAAGTTCTGGGCGTATCTCTGTCTCTTTAGCTGCATCAGCCTCTGCAAATTGAGCAATAGCTTCCTCTTTATTTACAATTCCGCTCTCACCCTCTTTCGCTGCCTCATCAGCAATACGCTGCACTGCCTCTAGCTCATCATCGGAAACCTCAACAGGCTTTTCTAATTCAGCACGACGCTCCTCCTCAACTGTTTCCACAATCTTATGAATCTCTTGAGGTGTAATTGGATGATCTGAGCCAAGAATCAAAGCACAAATAATTTGCTTTAGCTCTGGTAGCTTTTCCTCATTAGAACTGTTCAACATGATCACTGCCTCCTATAACAGGTGGTGGTAAATTTGTGCTGTCTGAAACGTCCTCTAATGGAGTAACCACGATTTCTGTAAAAGAAGCATCTTGTACAGCTGTAATCTGGCGCAAGCGCAATAGCTCAAGCAATGCAAGGAAGGTTACGATAATCTCTCCACGTGGTGAAGCTGGACTAAACAAGGTTGAAAAAGCAACCTTCTTATCTGTATGCACAAGCTTTAAGATTAAATCAATCTTATCAGGCACCGTCCAACGAATTGGCTCAATCTCGCCAATTGGTGGAATTGTTGTGCGGGACAACACATCATTAAATGCATCAATCAAATCGAAAAGACAAACCTCACCAAGTGTCTTCTCTTCCTTCAAATCTTCTTCAGATACAAGCACACCACCTGCTGAGCCAAAAACATTCTGCTGCTTAAGCTCTAGCTGAAGAAGATTGTCTGCTGCATCCTTAAATTTTTTATAAGCAAGAAGCTGCTTAACCAAATCCCAGCGTGGGTCCTTACCCTCCTCCTCTGTATCAGAATCTTCACTCTGATCCTCAACAGGCAAGAGCATACGACTTTTAATCAGTGCAAGGGTTGCTGCCATAACAATAAATTCGCCAGCCATATTTAGATCGAGCATCTTCATTACGTTAAGATACTCAGTATATTGCTCTGTTATGCGATCTATTGGAATATCATAAATATCCAACTCATCCTTGCGAATCAAATATAGAAGCAAATCAAGAGGTCCTTCAAAAACCTCAAGATTTACCTTATACTCATCTGGGAGTAATGCCTGCATAGCTCTCTGCTCCTTGAAATAAATTCAATTCAATTAAATTAAGCCAACTGCATGACGAGCTGCATCAAGAGTCTTACGAGCCTCAGCACGTGCACGTGCAGCACCAGCTGCTAGAATTTCTTTTACCATCTCTGGCTTTTCTGCTAACTCAGCACGGCGCTCTCTGAATGGTTCAAACTTGCGATTAAATGCCTCAAGCAATTCCTTCTTTGCATGACCATAGCCATAACCACCAGCACGGAGATTAGCAGCCATTTCTGCAACCTTTTCAGGAGTTTCCAATAGCTTATAAAGCTGATAAACAATGCAAGAATCTGGGTCTTTAGGCTCCTCAAGTGGAGTTGAGTCTGTAACAATAGACATAATTGCTTGCTTAATCTGCTTAGGTGTTGCAGACATCTGAATTGTGTTATTGTAAGACTTTGACATCTTCTGACCATCAATACCAGGAACAACTGCTACCTCTTCTGGAGTGTATGGCTCAGGAATCTTAAATGTCTCACCAAACTTTAAGTTAAACTTTGTTGCCAAGTCACGAGTAATCTCAAGATGCTGTTTTTGATCCTTACCAACAGGAACAATATCTGCCTGATAAAGAAGAATATCAGCAGCCATTAGCACAGGATATGCAAACAAACCATGAGTTGCTTCCTTACCATGAGCCAACTTGTCTTTATATGAATGAGCACGCTCTAGCAAGCCCATCGGTGTAACAATTGAAAGAAGCCATGCCAACTCCTGAACCTCAGGAACATCGCTTTGCACAAAGAAATTTGTACGCTCAGGGTCTAGACCGCAAGCAAGAAAATCAAGTGCTACATCCATTGTATCAATGCGAAGCTGCTCTGCATTAGAAACAGTTGTTAATGCATGATAGTTTGCGATATACACATAAGATTCACCTTTTTCTTGAAGGCGTACACACTCGCGCATCATGCCAAAATAATTACCCAAATGTAATTTTCCTGAAGGCTGGATACCGGAAAGAACTCTCATTAAATATCTCCAATAAAATTATAGGTTTTTAACTGAAATTTATTGTTAAAAATTATATCAAAAAAAGGCACAAAATGAAACAATAAAATGTGCTAAAAACAGCCAAAAAACAAACCACTTTTAACGTAAAAATGTTTTATCTAAAATAAACCGAGTTGCAAAGAAGTGCTGTCATTATTGCGACATACTTCTCTCGCTTTATAACACCAGTGTCGTTAATTAAAGATTGCACGCAGCATTCATGTTAAAATCATACGAAAACTGCGCATTTTAACAATTACACTTACTTGAACTGGGATTTTACGATAATGTTAATATTTTTCAGGAATTTGAACCAACTGACCATTTTGGTTTGCTGACATATTTGCATATATTCCTGGCAATGAGATTCTTAATCCCATATCAACATCAATTGGTGACTCTGTATCTTCAATAATACATTTGATAAAATCACGTATCATTATTGCATCAACACCACCATGACCATAAACATCATTTGTCTTTGATAATTTCACAGGAATTTCAATGAATTTTTCAAATGTGTCAGGTGTATCAGAAAGTTTTGCAAAAGAATGAGCTTCTTCAAGAGGCTTCGTTTTATCAGTAAGTATAGAACCGCGAGTACCATAGAGGGCAAAGTTATGATCATAACCCACATACATGCCAAAGCCTATAAATATGCGTATCACAGCACCTTTTGCTGTTCGAAAAATTGCAATACCATTCTCATCTTTATCTGAATATGGATTATATTTTGAAACCTTTGGAGCCATACAAGAAACACTGACACAATAATCATCCATAATATACAAAAGAGGACCAAGATTATGGGTGAGATATGAAATTGCTGGATTATAACGACGCCAATGATTCTCAGGAGAATAAGGTTTTATTTCTTCATGCTTTGTGGCATGAAGATATTCGGATTCAGCATAGAGAATATCGCCAAATCTTCCTGCCTCATGCATTCTTTTCCATTCCTGAATAAACTCCCAATAAAAGCAATTTTCTGCAGCCATATATTTTAATTCAGGATGTGCTTTTACTGCATCACGTAGGAGCTTTGCCTCTTCAAGAGTTTCTACTACAGGGATTTCACTTAGGACATGCTTACCTGCTTCAAGTGCCATTATAGCATGTTTAGTGTGCAATGGCTTATCTGTAGCAATATAAACAGCGTCAACATCACTCTTCAGAAGCTCTTCTATATTGTCAAAACAGAGAAAATCTTTAACTCCGTTCTTCTCATAATCTTCTTTACAAAGTCTAAGTGTTTCTGGGTCACTGTCTGCTACTGCACGAATAACAACATTATCATCGCCTATCAAGGTCCATGCAACATATGCACCTCTTTTTAGACCAACTACACCAAGCTTTACAATTTTCTTTTCCATAAAATCCTCTAGCTGTTTACCTACTATTAACATTTTACCAAAATCAATTATTCAAAGTAAATAGGGGAACAATAAATTTATTTTTGTAAGACGCGAATTATTTGCTGTGCAACAGCATCTGATGGATCAATAATGGAAACATTTGAACCAACAATAGCTTGTATTGTCTTTTTTAGAAATGGATAGTGAGTACAACCAAGAACAAGGCAATCTGCACCTTTATTTAGCAGAGGTTGAACAACTTTTGAAACACATTCAAAAGCTTCCTCTGAGTTCTCTTTGCCCTGCTCTACTAATTCAACAAAGCCCTCACCTACTGCTTCTAATACCTCTATTCCAGAGGAATACTTTGCACAAGTTTCACGGAAAAGACGCCCTTTAAATGTCGCATTTGTAGCTAACACACCAACAACACCAGATTTAGTTTGTGATGCAGCAGGCTTGATAGCTGGCTCCATGCCAACAAAAGAAATTTCTGGAAATTCTTTTCTAAGAATATCAATTGCAGCTGCTGTAGCTGTATTACAAGCAACAACAATCGTCGTGCATCCTTGCTCAATAAGCGATTTAGTATTTACTCTCGCACGTTCCTGAATTACATTGATTGGCTTATCGCCATAAGGACAATATGTCCAATCTGCAACATAAAAAATCTCTGCATCATCGCAAAGCTTTTGAAATGCATGTACAACAGACAAGCCATCAATACCAGAATCAAAGAACCCTACTCTATGTACAAGTGAAGGGTTCTTATTTTTTGAAACTAACTCAATATTATTGATAGCTGTCATTTATAAAATCTATCAGAGTAATATAGTTTATTTTAGACCAATTAGTGCTTGTGTTAATACGTTATACTCATCTCTGTCTCTGCCAACAAATGTATCTGCACTTGAAGACAAACGGCGCATAACTTCACGACATTCATCGTAGCGTTGAGTTTTGAAGTAAACCTGAGCCAAGTGTAAATGTGGGCGCAAATCACCATCAAATAATTGAATAGAACGCTTTAGATAAATTTCAGCTTCGTCATATTCATGCTCAGCAAACTTGATACATCCATATGTATCCCACAAAACATAAAGATTCTTATCAAGTTCAATTCCTCGACGAATTAACGCAGTAGCTTCCTTCATTTTGCGAAGTAAGAATTTTGTATAAGCCAAATCGTTAAGAGCAACAAGAGACTCATTACTATCAACACTGTGCTGCAAATAATCCTCAGCTTCAACTAGCTCGCCTACATTCAATGCCAATGAACCAAGTGCATAATTTGCAAGCCAATTGTTCGAATCCAAATGCAAGATTTGTCTAGCATGATGACGAGCAGACTCCTTATCATTTAGAGAAATATCCATTCTTAGAATTTCTTCATAGATAGGTGTTTGATTGATATTTCTATTTATGTATTTTGCTGAACGGCTCTGCTTCAAAGCAACTAAGAAAGATGCTCTCGCACCTGCATAGTCATTGATTAGCTGCTTATAACCACCTTCTGCCATTGATGTAACAAATGAGTCTGAACCCTCGATATCCTTTAACTTATCAAGCTCTTTCTGAATGCCCTTGAGTGCTTCTGCACGCTTGTCAGCATTGTCAGGATTCTTCTCAAAGATTGTGTGATACAATTGAATCTGAAGAAGTACTGCTTGGAAATTCTTAGGATCAATATCTATAAGCTCATTCAAAACAATGCGAGCAGCATCTAATTCATTTGAGAAAATTAGCATTGTCGCAGTTAAATATAAAATAGTTGTGCGTGGAACACCAGCATTTTCTGCAGGCTTAAGATACTTCTTTGCCTTCTCGAAATCACCATTATTCATATAAAGGAAAATCAAGCCTTGCAATGCAGATTGATCTGCTGGGTCAATGTTTAATACTGACAAATACAATTCCTCACTGGCATTTACATCATGCTTATCTGCATAAATACGAGCCATCATATTCTTTAGAAGATTTGTATTTTCAACATCTGCATGATTTAACACACGTGCCAAGCTCTTAAGCGCCATGTTGTTTTGTCCAGACATAGCCCATGTCCAACCCAACTGTGTAAATACCTCTGGACGGCTAACATAGCCATACACACGAGAAATTGACCAAATAGCTGGAGATGTTGCATTACGTCTTTGGAAGTCTGACAATGCAGCTGTTGCTTCTTGTCTATAGCTTTCAAATTTCTCATATTTCTGAATCAAGGCAGAAACATTAAGAAGAGCAGAAATATTATCTGGGTCAAACTTGTGAACACGATAATACAAATTAAATGCCTCGTCAATCTTACCTTGCTGTTCAAGAACGAACGCTAGATTATTTCCAATAAAGCTAACTTTTCTGCGAACAAAATCTGCCATAAAGTCAATTCGCTTCATGTCTTTTCTTGCAATCTCTTGGAATTTAGGTAACTCTGATTCCATTAATGAAAGCGTATCATTATACTCTTTCACCTCTTTATCAAGATTGTACTCCATCAATTTTTGAGGATCCATACCACAGAAAGTCAAACCTGCTGGATAAGAATCAAAGTCACCAAAGTTCCAAACATCAGGGAACAACATCAATGCAATATCATTGCTTGCATTTTCTTGATTTTGTATCCATTCTTGAAGCATTGGCATAATACCAACATCAACAGTATTTCTTAAACGAATGTTATCAGGGAAACTTTTCTTAATTTCACGCTTCAACAACTCACGAACAATTCCATTGTAAGAATAAGACCAATCGATAACATGTAGCTCTTTACCTAGTTCTTTTGCTCTAATGTTAATTGCATTATCAAAATAACCTTCAGTAACAATCCATTTACGCTCGCCTAATCCATTAATTAATTTATCAAGGAATGTATTAACAAAAGCAATTCTGCGATTATCTGCCTTTGAATAGTTACTAATAGCTGTAGAGAAACAAATAATCACAGCTAGTGCAATTGCAAAATAACGTACAAAAGCTCCAAAACTGAAATATGAAGGAATATACTTAAACAAGTAAATTGATAGCAAATAGATGTATGTAATTGAATAACCTAATGTCATCGCTACCAATGTATAAGGAATGATGTAAGGATTTGCATGACCAAACATATTCCATGGAGAAATACGTGCATCAAAAACAACAATCAAAGTTGTAATAAAAATTGCTAGATTCAATGCATAAAAGCTCCAATCACTCTCACCATTTAATGAGCGACGGCCAGAAATCAAGGAAGCCACGAAAGGAGCAATTGTTGTTCCAAGAATAATCATCCAACCTACTTGAGGTAGATCGTTGAATACACCACGAATAAGTCCGTTTATTATCTCTTTTAGTACAACAAAATACTTTGTTTTATTTGTAATCTCTGCTACATCAGAAGCACAATATGCAGATGCTACATAAAATACAAAGCACAAACCAACAAATGTAAGTGCCACAGAAATTAATGCAGTTCTTAAATTAAATTTATCTGTAGCTAATAATACATAAAATGCATATAAAAACATTAAAGGAGCAAATGCAATAAAGCAAGATGCTTGTGTCATTCCTAATGCATGAATAATACAAAAAGCATACAAGAATGGAAGCTTTGTTGACATTCCAAAGCGCAAAAGACAAAATGCAGAAACAAGTAACCATAGTAGATAAAAACTATGGTAGTATGACATTGTTGCTGCCATCCAATATGGAGGAGCAAATGCAAGACACATTGCAGCAGTTGCACCTGCTAAAACTGAAGCATAATATTGAAGACGCTTAGTTGTATTTTCAACATTTATTTGGTTAGTTGGATTATCTGCCTTAAGAATTCCACCAATAGCATTACCATTTAGGAACAAACCCATAAGTGAGGATGTGACCAAATAAAGCATACCAATGGCAAGTGCAGAAATTATAGAGCAAACATTGTTAATAAATTCTAATGAGCCACCAACTCTAAAGAGTATATCTAAAAAGCTTTGCCAAATATGATTTTTATAAGTGAATCTTGGAAAAGCACCAGAAATAACAGACAAATATTCAGATGATTCACCAGGTAAAGCAATTGGTGCAATAGTAATTCGATAACCAATAAAAGCAATTAATGTAAGTAGCAATGCGATTCCATACTGGATATGCATTGGATGCTCCAACAATGAAAATTGCATATTATTCAAATCTATAATTGTCTTACGCTTTTTCGTAGCTTTATCTTTGTTCTTTAAATCACTCATAATAAACCTTTTGAGATATTAAACATCAACATAAACAATTTCTCAATAAATTGGTTAATATTATACAAAAAAAACGAGAATTATTCAAGCAAGTAAAAGTTTTGTTTTATAATTCTTAAAATTGCAATTGGATTTCTGAATTTACTATATCTTATTGATTACTAGGCTATTAAGTAAATATGATTCTTCTTTTGTTAGATAAGAGAAAGAATCAGCTTGGTTGATCATATTTTAATTTATAAAAAAATTAATGCGTAATTGCAAAGCGCATATATAACGCAAGCAACTACGCATCCAATTCTTTTAACAAAAATGCAACAAATTTAAGCTATAAATTTCTTACTAGGAACTAATACTAACATCTTGGCTTAATAGCCTTTAATGCATCTACCTGCAATGGATCGTAAGAGCCATCACGATATACACCAATATCAAAGCTTACTACACCACCTGCAGCATGAACCTTCTCAACATAGTCAACAATGTGCTCCTTTGTTGCATTTAGTCCAAATGAACCCCATGAAGCACCAATACCAGTATCAACATTTCCTAATGGTGCAAGTATGTGAGTCTGTGCATTGCCGTAAAAGCGACCTTCTGGGATGTAAGTAAATGTATTTTGCTCTCCACAAGTAAAGTCCTCCTTGTAGAAGTTAGCTCCAAATTTGTGCACACCATCATTCAACGCAACCAATGTATTTGGATTACCCTTCTTACATGCGTTGTAATATAGCTCTAGGAGCTCATCATTATATTTTAGAAAATCTCTGTAGCAGCCATCAATCCACCAGCCTGAAATGCGGTCACCATAACGCACAGCATATTCCTCTAAAACACTTGCCCACTTCTCAACAAATGGTCGTGTAACTCCAACATTGCGTGGCTCAATAAATCCGAATTTTCTGCCTATTTCGTCGTGCTTATATGGACCATCACCAGTAAAATATAAAAATAAATCTATATCATACTTGCGTAGCTCATTTGAAATATCCATAATTAAATCACGAGTTGAGCATGCCTCACCAGGCTTTGTTCCTGCGATTTCATCAAATGTCTTGTTTGGTGCAATCATATGTGCAGTACCCTGCATCACTGTGATGATATAATAACCAGCACCCATCTCATGAAGATTCTTTGCAAGTAGCTCTACATTGAAACCATGCACTAGCTCATCATAGCTAGTTGTAACACCCATACTATTCTTATATGCTAGATTGTTCTGAATGCCATTAAGAAAATGATTAAACACTCCCCATTTGCGACTATAAAATCTATCTTGATATTCTCTTATCATAATAATACTCCTATACTGATTTGAATTATTTATTTGAAAAATCTTCTTAAAATTGGCAATCTCTTTGCAAAACGACCAATCAATGACATTGCAAGCGTTTTATTTGTAACAATAAGTGCCAATAAATATACAATGCCACCAACAACACTTGCTGAAGCTAATCGGATAAGGCTCTGGATTCTTTCACTATATCCAGCTATTGGCAAGCAGTAGGTTGTTACTAAATACATAGCTGCACACATTGCCACAATTGGTATCAAAAGGCGAATAAATAATAAACCAAGTCCCCTGCTCTCCAAGCCACCATGGTGCTCTTTCTTTGCAAAATGCAGATAAATCATAAAGCCAGCTATAGCACTAATCACAGTAGCTAATGCCAAACCGGAATGCTTCCAATCTGTAGGCAATATAATAATTGATAAAACATTTAAGCAGAAGTTGAATATTACTTGAACAATGGTAATTCGTACTGTAAATGCAACCTCTTTTCTGGCATGGAACCAAGGAACAATAAGCTTATTTAAACTAAATGCCACTAAACCAAGAGATGAGAACATAAGGGCTCGTGCGACTCTTGTTACAGATTCGCTATCAAACTCTCCTCCTTTATATACAATGATGATAACATCATTAACATATTGTATGAGAATTGCAGAAATTGGCAGCATTAGAATTAAAAGGAATTGGAAGGATTGCTTAAAGGTTGAATTTGCTTTACCAATATCACCTGTGCTGAATGCACTTGTTAGTGGATTTAAAATAACAGTAGCCATTGCTGTTGCAATAATACCCATAGGCAAATAAACAAGCCTGTCAGCATAGCCAAGACTTGATATAGCCCAGCTTCCAATAAGGCTCGCTAGCAGCATATCTATAAGTACATTTATTTGAACTACACCTGCACCAAGTGCACCCCATACAAGATTTTTACATACACAAAAGGTGGGCCCAGTTCTAAATTCACTACGTGAGAGTCGTGGTCTAAATTTAAAACCACAACGGCGCACTTGCCACCACATATAAGCAAATTGAGCAACGCCTGCAGCTAAAATAAACCAAGATAAAATGAAAAGCTTTGAATAAAGTGTTGATGATTGCTTAAAAAAGTAAAGGTAAAGCAATCCAGAAATCCAACAGATATTTAGAAGATTTTGTGCAAATGCTGACTTGCCAAAATGTGAAAGTGCATTTAATACTCCCATGCCAAGGGCTGCAAGGCATATAAATAATGCATAAGGAAGCATTATTCGTGAGTAAGTAAATATGCAAGCTAAATAGCCACCTTCATTAACAAATGGCAAGGCAATACTCATACTAGCTAATGCCACTAATACAATACATCCAATACATGTGACTACCGCAGCAAAAATATTGCCTGTCAGGCGCTTTGCTTCCTCTATCTTATCAGCATCAATTTGCTCCTTCAATACAGGAACTAATGCTGATGTTAATGCACCCTCGCCAAAAAGTCTGCGAAATAAATTTGGTAGTTTAAAAGAAAAATCAAAGGCAGATTTTTCCAAACTCGTACCAAAAAGTCGCGAGGTCAACATCTCGCGAATAAGCCCTAGGCAACGGCTGACAAGCGTCCATAAGCTTGTTAAAAGAACACCAACTCCAAAGCTATCTTTTTTTGCTTTTACTTTAGATTCTGATGCCATAATGTTACCTAGAGATTTAATATACTTGACTACTCGCCAAGAACCTTAAGTGCTGCCTCAGCGACTTGCTCAGGAGAGATTGAGCGCAATACTGCAATTGCTTCCTCGCTATTACGAGAAATTGCACGAGCACCCTTAACTCCTGCTGGCTGAATAACTACAGCATTATTGCCTAAAGGACCTGTCTTTACTGGAGAGGTTAAACCAAACATAGCGACAACAGGAGTACCAGCAGCAGATGCTAAATGCATACCTCCACTATCATTACATAGTACAAGGCTTGCCTTACGAAGCACTGTCGCAAATTGAGCAAGATTTGTTTTACCTGCAAGTGATGTGGCAGAGTCTGCTCCAATCTCTTTTACTACTTGTTCGCAAAGAGGTGCTTCATTTGGAGAACCACAAACAAAGAATTTAAGAGATGGATCATTTGCAAGCATTAGCTTTGCTGCCTCTGCATAAAATGGCCAACGTTTAGATTCGCCTCTTGCTGCACCCGGTATAATTGCTATGCACTTGTTTGTAGCAGACTGTGCCACAAACTCCTGAGGAAGCTCAGCTGCCTCAGGAACAAAGCCTGTATTTGACAAATCGCTATCTAATGGTGCATCTGCAATTTTCAAGTATTCAATTGCTTGATGTTTGTCATCAAAGCTTTTATCAAAATATACTTTATCGTTAATAGCTAAAGCACGTGCATTTATTGTTGTTCCACGGCGTATAGGAATTCTGCCAAAAAATGCAATCAAACCTGAGCGTAGCGAATGAGGGAAAATATAAATCTTTGAGAAGTTACGTTTACGTAAGGTTTTTGCCATAGCAAAACTTGCTTTTGTTCCGCCTTGTAAAACAATAACTTCATCAACACTCGAATGCATATGCCAAAGTCCTGCTACAGTATATTTCGCAAGGATCACAATCTTTGTATCAGAAGGCGAAGAAAGCTCAATTTGCTTTACGGCAGGCATTGCCATCACAGCATCACCAAGCCAGTTTGGACTATAAATTAATATTTCCTTACCCATAATCAGCACCTATCTAACTTGAGCAATATTAACGCTCAATAGTTGCCTTTGACTTTAGCTCCTCGATAAAGCGGCTTCTCTCTGTTTCTTTAGCAATAGATGTTGCTGCATTTACAGCCTCAGCTTTAACCTCTTCGAATTCAAGCTGGCGAGCATCCTCACGATCATTTACATAGATAATGTGGAAACCAAATTGTGTCTCAATTACATCAGACACCTCACCTAGCTTCATTGTAAATGCTGCATCCTCAAATGGCTTTACCATCATGCCACGACCAAACCAGCCAAGGCTGCCACCATTTTGCTTGCCGCTTGGGCATGCTGAATATAGCTCTGCTTCTTTAGTAAATTCTGCACCGTCAATAATGCGCTGACGAATTGCCTGAATCTCTTCAAGAGCTGCCTTCTTATCTTCCTCGCTTTTAGATTTTGGAGTGATAAGAATGTGCTGAGCATTAACCTGCTCCTCCTCGCAGAATTGATTCTTGTGGGCATCATAGTAAGCACGTGCAGCCTCTTCTGTAGCCTCTGGAACCTTCTCTACAGCATTCTTCTCAACAGTCATGAGTTTATAGTTAAAATCAATCTGAGCTTTAACCATATCAAGAGAAGCACCACTTGCCTTTACACGCTTCTCAAACTCTTCCATACCACCATTTGCCTTAGCAATTTTATCTAGCTGATCTTTGATATGTTCATCAGAAGCCTTGATTCCCTGACGCTCTGCTTCTTCAAGCATTAGGCGTGTAGCAATGCAGTGCTCAATTGCTGCCTGACGGATTGCCTCTTTATCCTTATTGATTTCCTCTTGAGGAATACCCTGTGTAAGATAGAAGTTAATAGCGCGCTCTACCTCATAATCAATCATCTGATCTGTAATTTCAAAGCCATTGATTTTTACTGACATAATTTTTATCCTTCTTATTTCTTATTTTTTATTAAATCGATTTGCTGCATCGTACAAGATGCAGCACACAACATTTCTGGTTTGATTTTAAGCTTCTCTAAGACTAAGCAATTGGAGAAACCTTCTGACCTTCCTTAGTATCTTTAACTGCCCAGCCCATTGCTGCAAGCTCATCGCGGATTCTATCAGAATCAGCCCATTGCTTATTCTTACGAGCCTCTGCACGTTCTTCAAGAAGCTTTGTTACTTCCTCTGGAATTGAAACCTCTTCCTTATTCACAAGATTGATTACTAAGTCAATCTTCATCATAATCTGAAGAACAGCTGCAGCCTCAGCAGGTGTCATTGTTGCTGCCTGCTTGTTACCATTAGTAATAAATGTAAACACGGCAGCAAGTGCCTCTGGCATATTTAAGTCATCATCAAGTGCCTTACCAAATTGTGCCTCTGCCTCCAAAGCCCATGTAGGAGCTTCACCAGCTGCTGCATTACCAGCCTTGTCCTTAAGCATTGATACAAATTCATCAATACGAGCAATTGCTGACTTTGCACCAGAAAGTGCATCAAATGTAAAGTTCAATGGCTGACGATACTGGCTGGAAATCAATACAAAGCGTATCTCACGGCCTGTGTAACCTTTTTCAATCAAATCACGAAGTGTGAAGAAATTGCCAAGTGACTTTGACATCTTTTCGCCATTTACGCGTAGATGTGCACAGTGAAGCCACATATTAGAGAACTTCTTTCCTGTTACAGCCTCTGCCTGTGCAATTTCATTCTCGTGATGTGGGAATAGATTGTCAATACCACCAGTGTGAATATCAAAGCTTTCACCTAAATACTTCATAGACATTGCTGAGCACTCAATATGCCAGCCAGGACGACCCTTGCCCCAAGGTGAATCCCACCATACATCGCCGTCCTTTTCGTCCCATGCCTTCCAAAGAGCAAAGTCACCTACAGCATCCTTTTCATATTCATCATTTGAAATACGTACGCTTGAACGCAAACCTGAACGATCAAGGTGTGCAAGCTTACCGTACTCCTCAAACTTTGAAACACTGAAATAAACAGATTTATCCTCTGACTGATAAGCAATGCCAAGATCAAAAAGCTTTTGAACTAAATCAATCATTTCCTGAATATGATCAGTTGCTGCTGGATAAATTGCAGCAGGCATAATGCCAAGAGTCTTTAGATCTGCAAAGAATGCATCCTTATACTGCTGTGTATAATCGCGCAAGGCCTTACCTGTAGCAATAGCACCCTTGATTGTCTTATCATCAACATCAGTCAGGTTCATTACCTGCTTAACATCGTAGCCACGATACTTAAGCGCACGATGAAGAATATCCTCAAATGTGTATGCACGGAAATTACCAATATGTGCAAAGTTATATACTGTTGGTCCGCAAGTATACATGCGAACAACATTTCCCTCTAAAGGTGAAAAATCTTCCTTTGAACGAGTTAATGAGTTATAAAATTTCATTTTTATCCCTTCTTTTGAGCAATTAGGCTCATATAAATATTTTATAAAATTCTTTCAGTTTATTTTTTCTCAATAGCAGCAATAGCCATTACGCTAATGCCCTCTTTTCTACCAATGGCGCCCATACCTTCAACAGTTGTTGCTTTCACAGAAATGCAATCTACATCAACTCCTACTACTGCAGCAATATTTTCACGCATTTTAATAATATGTGGTGCAAGCTTAGGGCGTTCACATAGAACTGTTGCATCAATATTCACCACGCTCCAACATCGCTCCTTCAGCATATCTACAACAGCACCTAGAAGCTTCAAGCTGTCTGCACCTTTCCACTTTGGGTCTGTATCTGGAAAATACTTACCAATATCGCCAAGTGCTAATGCACCCAACAAAGCATCAGATATTGCATGTGCCAAAACATCAGCATCAGAATGACCAAGCAAGCCTAATTCATGCGGGATATCAACCCCTCCAAGTATCAGCTTTCTATCTGGAACAAGCCTATGTGCATCATTTCCTAAACCGAATCTAATCATAAATTTTTGATTTATTAAAATTGTCTTACAAGAAAACAAGCGCATCATGTAAATTAAGCCACTGGACTAATTTTTGATGCGCCGCTTTGCTATCTAAGCTATAGAACCAATTAGCTTATTTTACACCTGTTTCAAATTGGAAAAACAACCACAAAATAACTAAAACAGCAACAACAACAAATAGAACCCAAAGTTTCATTCCATTCTTATTATGATGCTTAAAATCAGATGGTAGTTTAACCTTACCATCACGCACACTTCTTGGAACAAAATTAATTACCTTTGTACCTGACTCAGAATAAACAGGTGCATCACCTGGATTATTTTCTGCAGGCACAGGTGCTTCAGATACATCGTCACCATCAAGAACAAGCTCAGTATCTCCTAGGCCGATAGTATCACCTCGATAAACCTCTGCAGCAATAATAGACTCGCCATTTACCCAAGTTTTATTTGTAGAACCCAAATCCTTAACTACAAAGCCTGTTGGTGTGCGCTCTAGAGTACAATGCTTTCCAGAAATTGTATCACCGTCAACAACAATATCGCAACGCTCAGCTGATCTACCCAATGAAACAATATCCTGAGAAGGAAGTTCAATACGTTTACCGCGATTACTGCCCTCATTATAGATTAAAAAAGCCATTTAATTCCCTTTCGCTTAAAAATATGTATATAATCATACCATAAATTGCGTCATAATTCAACAAACAACAGCAATTTGGTATTTTATTAGAAAAAATGATGCGAACAATCATAAATCAAGCATTATTTAGTTTGAAGTAGAAGTAGAAAAATGCTATGATGCAGAAAAATGTGAAATACACTAATCAAAAATAAGGATTTCCTATGAATTCATTGAAAAAAATCGCTTTACTATTTCTTGGACTAACAACAATAGTGCCACCTCTTTTCGCAGATGAAACTATAAAAAATGCACTTATAGATATTGTCTACGAAGCTATAGATGGTAAAAAAATCGTAATTTATGATTATCAATCACCTTTATTCGACCCTTTGCAATCAAAATGTAAAGATTTAGATGATCACACACTATTTTTAGATGTGCAAATGATTACTGGTAATTACACAGAATACCAGTTGATAAATCTAGAAGAAATAGAAAAACTGGATAGTTTCCAATTATTCCAAACATCACTGTTTGACTCTACTGGATTTCTCGCCCAATATATCGATATTTTCGGAGAAAAAAATATCACTCTGCTTCAAGCTCCTTCTCAACTGTTTATTCGAGACTATATACCTACAGTACAGGGCTTTACATTCGTACCAATAAAGAAAAACGAACTAACAAAAGAGTTCCTTTCTAAGGCTGTTCTCCAATTTGAAGAATTTATAAAAAAATATGAAGAAGCAACTGCTATGCTTAAAGCAAAAAAAGACGAAAATGAAGATATTGATGAAACGCTTCAAGACATTAATTTTGCAATAAGATTTCATATCGCAAATTTTGCAAATATACTTGCTTGGAATGCAACACTCATAGAGGAATATGAAATAGCAGGTAAGCTTTATAACTACTCATTAAATTATCATCCTCAAAACATACCATCTCTACTTAGCATTGCTTCGTTGAGTAAAGAAGGAAAAATAAAAAACATCAATAAAGAAGCTGTAGAACAGAATCTTTTAACTATAGCAAAAATAAATGAGGACAACACATTTGCACATCTTGGTTTTACTGTTTTCTATAGTGGCTTTGTATATGGTCCTCAGCATTATTATGATATAAAGTGGGATTGGATAATTTTTGGCATTCCACGAAATAGTCCTACATTCACAGAGGCATTTAGTAAAATTTCAAATGTTAATAAAAAAATATTTAATGAAAAAGCGATACCGGCAAGTAAAGCATCATCAACACTAAAATTAATTAAAAATGCAGAAGAAGCAAAGAAACATAATCTTCCTGAAAAACTTTCTGACTTTACACCTGACAACTATTACACACTCTACTCTCTTATTCGCAATAAAAACGATGAAATCAGTAAAAATGCAAAGGAATATTTAATTGCCAAAATATGTAGAGCAGAAGAAAAATCTGATATTCTGAGTACTCGTATTTTAATAGAAAAATCTATTTTTTATAAAGATTCTCTTTTCCTAAGGAAAACTACTCGAGATTACATATCTAAATTTGGCTATAATCAAGAAGTCTTTTTAGCAGCATTACTTTCACACTCACGTTTGGAAGATTTTCTCTCGCAAAAAGCAACACTTGAAAAAATTATTCATGAAGAAGGAGAAAATACACCTAAATGGGTTCCTCTAATGAATGATGCAATCTCTGCTCTATTTAGGAATGACAATAATAATTTCTATAAAAAATGTTATGAAGCAACTAAATGCTATAAAGGGGATGATGTCATAACATTAGGTTATTTATACAATTTATATGCATTTTCAAAACTAACTATAGGTGGCATCAAAGATCCAGAAAAAGAAGACATTAACTTTTTTGATTTGATAGAAGGAAAAATTATAAACAAAGATCTACTTATTGAAGCAGATGTCGTAGAATATGCAATAGGAAGTTATCTTCTTCAAAAAGGCGATTTTGAAGAAGCATTTCCATATTTAATTCGAGCTTATAATAAAAACCAATATTCACAATTTTACTTAAATGATTTGGTTGTTGCTCTTACAGAAAATGGAGAATATGAATTAGGTCGTAATGCTCTAAAGGAGCATAACGAATCAGTACAAAAATTAAACTTTGCTTCACTTGATACCTTAGCTGTCTGCATTGTTCGTGCAAATCCTAATGATGCAAAAGAAGCTCTTGAAATATTAGAGAAATCAAATAAAATGATTAACGATCTACAAATAGAAACACCGGTAGAAATATATCTGCATTTTGCTGAAATTTATAATATTCTAGACGAAAATGATAAAGCAAAAGAGTATCTCGATAAAGTTTTAGCTATGCCATTGAAAGACAATATGTTAAACAATGACAAAGCCGTCCTGGAATATCTAAAAAAAGTTTTGAAATAATCTTGTCTTTTGGTTGTTTGTAAAACTTCAAACGGTGTAGTTTTATGTAATACACCAATCGCCTTGCTCTTGTCTATTTCTACTGAAATTTTGAGCTTAATGTTGTTTTCTCTTTCAAATAATCCTTTCTTATACTATAATATAAAGAAAATTTTCCTTTAACGGATTTAAATTAAATTATAAAAAAGGTAATTATATGGACAAAAAAGCATTAGAGTTCTTCAAGAAACTTACAGCTATCCCAACTCCTACTGGCTATGAGCTGGAAGGACAAAGACTTGTTGCAGAGCACGTAAAGCCTTATGTAGACAAAATTGTTTTAGATAAGCATGGCAATCTTATTATGATTAAGAATCCAGAGGCAAAGTTCCGCTTTGTCATCGATGCTCATATTGATGAGATTGGCTTTATTGTTCAGCACATTGATAACAAGGGCTTCCTCCGCGTACAGCCATTAGGTGGTATCAATATTCAGCTTCTTCCTGGTGAGCGCATCATCCTAAATGGTCCAAAGGGCCCAGTAAATGGTTGCTTTGGCAGAAAACCAATTCACCTTATGGATGCAAAGGAGCGTGGCGAAGGTGTTAAGGACATTTCTAATCTTTGGGTTGATATTGGTGCTAACTCTAAAGAGCAAGCAATGGAATGGGCTCCTATCGGCACTGCTGGTGTAGTTAATGCTGAATGGCGCGATATGCTTAACAACAATGTTTCTATGCGTGGTATGGATGATCGTGCTGGCGTATTTATTATGACAGAGGTTCTACGTAAGCTAGCAAAGCGCAAGATCAATGTTGGCCTATATGTTGTTAGCGCAACTCAAGAAGAGGTTGGTCTGCTTGGTGGTCAGGCTGCAGCTTATGGCATTGACCCACATGGTGGTATTGCTGTTGATGTAACATTTGCTTCAGATCAGCCTCAGGGTGAGGAAGCTAAGATTGGAGATATCCGCCTAGGTGGTGGCCCTGTAATTGGAAGAGGTCCTGCATTTGACGTAGCTCTAAATAAGCTAGTTGATAAAGCTGCAGAAAAAGCAGGCATCACAACCCAGACACAGATTCGCAATCGTGGCAATGGAACAGATGCATTTGCAATCCGCATGACTCGTTCTGGCGTACCTGTAAATCTAATCAGCATCCCATTACGCTACATGCATTCTGCTGTTGAGGTTGTAAATCTTGATGATATTGACCAAATCTCAACCTTGATTGCAGAAACAATTGCTGCTCTACCTAAAAATCCAAAGCTAGGTCCAGAGCTTTAATTTGTTTACATATGTGGTGCGTGATTTGTGCGTACCACATATGCACATACTAGACAAAATATGCAAAGGACAAATTCCTTTGCTCATAAAGTACAGAATGCAAGAACCTCTCTTGCATTCTGTTTATCAAAATAAAAGCTATGAATAATTTCTTAAAAAAATCGTATTTCCCATATCTTCTACTGACAATTGTAACTACACTTGTCAGCTGCATTATATTTGATCCAGCACTTTCTTTGGGTACGATTCTAAATTCACCAGACTCCCCTACTGAGCTTGGTCCCTTTGCTAAGAGCCAATTACTCTATAGTTTTTATAATTTTTCACCTGCGGCATTTTCATTTGATACTATTTGGAAGCTAATTATCAGCCCATTCCATTATGGCGATCTTGGTTATATAATTATTGCTATTTTTGTGGCACTGTCTACCTACCACTATTTGCGCGTAATTAAGCTGGACAAAATGGCAGCAATTATTGGTGCCATGGCTATGACTTTTTCCGGATATCACTTTACGTTATTCTCTGCTGGTCATCGTGGTTATCAAATCATGATGCCATACGCAATTCTTTGCTTTGCAATCGTTGAGCAAGTACTTTCCTATGGCTATAAATGCCGTTGGTATCATCTTGTAATGGTAGCAAGTGGTGCCGCTGTTGGACTTGCCTACCAGCCAGATATTTTCCTACTATTCATAGGCACACTAGTTGTGTACGCTATTGCACGACTATGTATGCAAGCAACAGCAAATGGATGGAAGACTTACTTCAAGACAAATGGCTTGCAATTCGTCTATTCTATTATTGCATTACTTATTTTCTTTGCAATCGTTGGCACACCTTCTGTACGCAATATCTTTGAAAATACACTTGCTGGCCGCCAGGAGCAGCTTGAGCAATCTAAATCAGCAACAACATCTGAAACAGACCCTGCCACAGGTGCAACCAAAGAGATTGATACAAATTGGATTTTTGCAACTGGCTGGAGTCTTCCTCCAGATGAACTTGTTGAGCTTGTTGTTCCATCTCCATACGGCTTTGATACAGGCAATGAGAAAGCACCATATATCGGAGAGCTGGGCCGTCCACATGACTGGAAGCCAAATAGCAATAGCTTTGCAAACTATCGTCAACACAATCTATACCTTGGCATGCTACAAGGAGGAATTGCTTTATTTGTAATTATTCTTTGCTTCGCTTTGCTTGCAAAGAATAAGACAAATACAGAGGAAGATTGTGCAAAATCAGATACAGATGCACCAAACTACAAAGGAATTGGCTTACTTTGGTTTGCTATTATCCTAGGCACAGGCATACTTTCATTAGGACGCTTTACTCCAATCTATGCCCTATTCTACAAGCTCCCAGTAATGGATATGATTCGCTGCCCAGTAAAATTTATCCATATCCTTGAGTTGGGTGTTGCTGTATTAGTTGGTATGGGTGTTGATGTATTATTGAAACACAATGATGATAAGCGAGTTAAAATTGTTGGCCGTGTCTCAATGCTACTGCTTATTGCAATCGCAGGTATTTGCTTTGCAACAGGAAGCAACGCAAATAGTATATCAACACGTCTATCTGAAACTTTTAATGCAAATCAAGACTATATCAAGCATTTTCTTCCTATAAGCATTGCTCAATATAAAAGTGCATTTAGCAGTGCTGCATGGATGGCAATTTGTGGCAGTGTATTTATTGGACTGATGACAATTAAAAATCCAATAATCTGTAGCAAGTTATCACGTTATATTCTTAGTGGCATTGTCATATGTGGCATTACCTGGGATATGACAAAGCAAGCAAAGAATTTTGTTCACACAACAAATATTGACCGTGTAATTGCTGAATCTGTATTTATAGATGCAGCTAAGCAAAAGCTTGGTGATAAACTTGAAGAAGGTGGTGCATACTCATATCTGGGCTTGCAAACCATTCTACCTCAGATATCAGACTTTAAAGCACTTGAAAACAAGGGTTATTATTGTGCAGATCCATTTGCTACATCTAATCCAAAAGAGAAATCAGTTATTGCTTTTCAAGGTTCTGCACTTGCCAATGCAACAACAAACATCGGACTGCCTAAGCGCTGGCCTCTTATGGGTACACAGCTATACATTGCCACATTAGACCAAGCAAAAGCTTTCATGAACACGGGCTTGTTTGATTTTGTTGCAACATATAATTTTGAGCCACAGCTTCAAGTATTTGTTCCTGTTCAACCATCCACAACATCAATTTATCTGCTCGCATTAAAGAATTTGCCTTGCGGATTAGGTGTTTATTACAATTATTCAACATCCGATAAACCTCTTGATGCAATAGCAAATCCAGCCTTTGATGTTTACAAGAATGTAGTTATATCAGATACAACAAATCAACTTTCTAATGTAAGTACAAAGATGCCTACACAAGCCAAGTGGATTGTTAAACCATCAGATACAGAATATCGTTCAGCTACTATTGAAGCAACTTGCGAAGAAGAAAATGGTTTACTTTATATCCGCCACAATTATTTATTTAATCGTGAGTTTCAGGCAACTATTGACGGAAAGACAGCTGAAATGTACGTAGCTAATGCCTTCTATCGTGCCATCCCAATAACAAATGGTACGCACACAATAGAAATCAAACAAAATACACCTTTGGCTAACAAGCTTTATATTCTTGTGATTGCGCTAACAACAATTGCAGGCTTCGGTTTCTATATCTGGAATTTTTGTCGCACAGAAAAGAAAGAGACAATAATTTAATATGCAAGAGCAAGTCTTAAACAAAGAGAAGAGATTCTCTGCAGCAACAATTACAATTGCTATTATCTGCGTAATAACTTATATTGCGCAGCTAGTAACTGATGTTGCACCTGTTAAGACAATGCTTATTCATCCAGAAGCTAATTATCTGCTGATAGACAATATTCTGACATTCCTATTTTCCATTCATGGAATAGGAATCTCATGTGGCTTTTTCTGGACACCAGTAACCTATATGTTTTTACATGGATCATGGTCGCACTTGCTTTTCAATATGATTGGCTTGCTTACTATTGGCACAGCGATAGAAAAACAATATGGATTAAAGCGCTTTTTATTGATCTATTTCGTTGGTGGCATACTTGGTGGATTAGGTTGGGTACTGTTTTCCGGACTACACTCTGCCACACCTTGCATTGGTGCATCCGCAGGCGTACTTGCTCTTGTTGGTGCATTTGTCGTAAAAAATCCAAAACTGAAGCTAATCATATTTTTACCATTCCCAATCCCAATGCGAGCATGGTTATTAGCCGTATTTATTTTTATAACTAACGCAATTGAAATTTTTGTAAAGCAAACAAATATTGCTGCATCAGCACATTTAATTGGAATTGTTTTTGGCGCAATATTAGGCTTAATTATTTTAAAATCAAATCAAGGAGAGAAACAATGATAGTTCTTGGTATTGAAACTTCATGTGACGAAACATCTGCCGCAATAGTTAAAGACGGGCGTATAATTCTTTCAAATGTTGTTCACACACAAGCTGAGCATAAGCCTTATGGTGGTGTGGTTCCTGAAATCGCTTCACGCTGCCACATTATGCTATTGCCTGGCATTATTCAGCAAGCAATCGAAGAAGCCAAGCTAAGCTGGGATGAAATTGATGCGATTGCTGCTACACGTGGACCAGGTCTGTCAAGCTCTCTGCTTGTTGGTTGGTCAACAGCTAAAGGCTTGGCAAGAAAGCTTAATAAGCCACTGATTGCAATCAACCACATTGAGGCACACGTACATTCTGTATTTCTAAATCCAGAAGCACCTGACCCATATGAGGCACTTCCTATGCTAGCATTAGCGGTATCTGGAGGACACTCAAGCCTATTTCGTATTCAGGAATATGGCAAGCTTGAGTTAATTGGCAGAACAGTTGATGATGCTGCAGGTGAGGCATTGGATAAGGCTGCAAAGCTATTAAAGCTTGGCTATCCCGGTGGACCAATTATTGATAAGCTCGGCCGCTCTACTCCCCCAAGAAAGAATATCTTCCCTGAGGGACGTGTTCGCGAAGGAACAGAAACAGGCGGTCTAAATCATGAGCTATGCATGAGCTTTAGTGGTTTGAAAACATCCTTGCTTCACTATGTAACACATACACCACCAACCTGTGATGCTGAAGTTGCACAAATTGCATCTGATTATCAAGAGGCTGTTGTTAACGCAATTGTTAAGCGCTGCGAGCGAGCTTTAGGTGGAATTAAATATCTCGCTGTAGGTGGTGGCGTATCATTAAACTCACGTTTGCGTGAACGCTTGGCTGAGCTTTGCGAGAAGCGTAAGGTAAAGCTACTGCTTGCATTACCTAAGCATTGTGGAGATAATGCAGCAATGATTGCCGGCCTTGCAGGTATGGGCAGAGGCATCACAGGCAAAGCAGCATTTGCATTAGACATTGCTCCATCCTGGCAGCCTTAATGTACTAGTACGATAGGCTGAGTACTCATTTTCAAAGCATAATCTTTGCGTAAAAGCTTTTCTTAATTCTATTTTAAGTCAAATCTATGAAACAAATTCCAGCTCCTGGCTCATGTATTTTAACACATTGTGGTGATACTATTACATTTAAGCTTAATGTACCACATCATCAACCTGGTGGTTATGCAGTCTTGCGCACCTCATTAGGTGGCGCTAAAGCATATCGTAAGGAAGTTATTGCTGCGGCAGATCAAGGCAGGCCAATGCTTGCTCATCATTGGAATGATATTCCTATGAAAGAAATTGGCCATGGTCAATTTGCTGTAACTATGCCACTTGCTGACATTGGAACATTTCGCGCAAAGGCTTGCTTCTTTCCTGCAAATTCAAAAAAGCCTAATTGGCCAGAAGGCGGCGATGTAATTATTAAGACCGCGCCTGCTTGGACTGCAGCACACACATCTGTCTATACTGCATTTCCACGACAATTCCACCCTGCATTTGTTTCTAAAGCAGAGAATCCTCTTCCACAATCAGATACACTTGCGGAGCATGATCGTAATGGCTGGACAATTATTCCTCCATCTGGCACATTCCGTAATTTAATCAAAAAATTAGATACAATTCTAGGCGTAGAGCGTTTTCGTATCATTCAGCTTCTACCTATTCACCCTACGCCAACAACCTATGCAAAGATGGGTCGCTACGGCTCTCCATTTGCGGGAACCGATTTTCTTGCTGTTGACCCAGCATTAGCAGAATTTGATACAAGCGCTACTCCACTAGATCAATTTCGTGAGCTTGTAAATGCTGTGCATTCCTATGGAGCACGCATCTTTCTTGATTTACCAGCTAATCACACTGGCTGGGCATCAACACTTCAAACCCACCATCCAGAATGGTTCAAGCGCGAAGATAATGGCAAATTCCATTCTCCAGGTGCTTGGGGCATTGTGTGGGAAGATCTTGTTGAGTTAGACTATAGCAAGCCTGAGCTAAAACAATTTATTGCAAGCGTATTTGAATTCTGGTGCAGCCAAGGCGTGGATGGCTTCAGATGCGATGCGGGTTATATGGTTCCTGCTGATGTTTGGCGCTATGTTGTCGCACGCGTTCGCCGCCGCTTCCCAGATACCGTATTTTTACTTGAAGGACTTGGTGGAAAGATTTCCGTTACGCGTCAGCTCATTTCTGACGAAGGTCTTGATTGGGCATATTCTGAACTGTTCCAGACAGAAGATCGCTCAGCATTTGAGCACTATCTGCCTGGTGCACTCACAATGTCATATGAGACAGGTCCATTAACAAACTTTGCTGAAACACACGATAATTGCCGCATGGCAGCAAAATCTCCTACTTATGCTAAGCTACGCACTGCTCTTGCAGCGCTAAGCGCACATCAAGGTTGCTTCGGCATCACAAATGGTGTTGAATGGTACGCCACACAAAAGGTAGATGTACATGGAGCAAGTGCTCTAAATTGGGATTCTGAAAACAATCAAATCCATCAGCTTGCTCGCTTGAATTGCATCCTTGCAAATCATCCTGCATTTGGTCCAGGTGCAGCTGTTGGCATGGTTCAATATGGCGATGGCAATTCTCTAGCTCTTGTACGTACACCAGCTTGCTCAAATGATATTGATGGAGTACGTTCATTTGATAACGATAGAAAGATTCTTGTATTGATTAACCTTGATGCAGAGAATGGACAAAATGTTTCATGGGGAACTCACGAATTTCATATAGACCCTGCCACATGCATTGACCTGCTTGATGGCAAGCATGTTGACTACAGAGCAAAACTTGAGCATAGCACACATTCTATCTACCTGGAGCCAGGCGAAGCTCTTTGCTTATCAAATAATCTTAATGACTTTGATTTGATAAATAAGCTGCAAAGCCAACCAAAATCACACTATTGTGAAATGGTTCGCCATCAGGAACTACGTGCCACTGCCCTACGCATCCGTCAAGCAATTCTTGGCAGCAATGCACCTCTTAATGAAAATGAATCAGTTGAGGATATGGCAACATTGTTGGCAGCAGACCCAGAGAAGTTTATTTCTAATCTTGTTTCTGATAAAGCAATGCCACCTATTGTTCGCTGCACAATTCCAGAAGACCAAAGCAGAACAATTATGGTTCCTCCTGAGCACTTTATGATAATTGATTCACCTGAGCCATTCAGATGTTGTGTTGATTTGCTTAATGGAGATTTTATTGCAAATCTTCAATCTATCCAATTTAACAATGGTCGCTATCTTGTAATTCTTTCTCCTATGAAGAAGCACACAAATAGCATCAATAATGCACGACTCCAGCTAGACCTTTCATCTGCTACTGCTAAAAAGAGAATACTGGTAGATTTACGTCTGCTCCCAACAATTACTCCTGAAGCACCTGCAATGCTCAAGCGCAGATACACAAGTGATGAAGTGCTAAATGGCAATATCGTTGCCCTACTAACAAATGGTTGCGGTGCGATGTCACATGTTCGAGCAAAATGGGGCGACATCCAAAGCCAATACGATGCAATCCTTACAGCAAACCCTGATCCACGCGTTCCTTGTGACAGACATATGCTATTCACACGTTGCAAGCTTTGGGTTATTAATCAGGGCTTCTCAACTGAGGTAGACACTTCATGTCTTGAGAGTTTTGAATGCGAGGCTGGCTCTGGTGTAGCACATTGGACCTTCCAAGTTCCTGTAGGAACTGGTCGCTTTATCAAGCTGAATATAGGCATTGAGCTGCTAAAGCAAAAGAACCACGTACGCCTAAGCGTAATGCGCGAAAAAGCAAATGGTGCACTTGATATGCTTGATGATAATAGCGAGGTTACACTTGTATTTCGTCCTGATATTGAAAGCAGAAGCTTCCACTGCAAGACAAAGGCATTCAGTGGTCCTGAAGCAGAATGGGGATATGCAACAAAAGGTATTCCTAATGGCTTCTCATTCCTGCCAAGCAATGGTCTAGGCTTAGATATGGTTATTTCTCATGGCGACTTTACATTTGAACCAGAGTGGCACTATATGATTGGCCATCCACATGAAGCAAATCGTGGTCAAGATGGTGCTTCTGATTTGTATAGTCCAGGCTGGTTTGGCACACGTATTACAGGTGCTGGTGTAGTTGCTCTTGAAGCAGCGCTCTATACAGGTAATGGTGCCGAGCATTTGACTCCATCCGCTGGTGCTGCATTAAAAGCTACAGCTACACCAAAGCATTTGGAGCCTATTGAACTTACAACTGCTCTATCCAATGCTCTACGCGATTTTATTGTAAAACGTGATGAACTTAAGACAGTTATTGCAGGCTACCCATGGTTCCTAGATTGGGGGCGCGACACCTTTATCGCGCTTCGTGGTATGATCGCAGACAAGCGTTATACCGAATCTTTAGAAATTATTTGCAAATTTGGTCAATTTGAGCAAGGCGGCACTCTTCCAAATATGATTAACGGAAATGATGCAGCTAATCGCGATACATCTGATGCTCAGCTTTGGTATGCTGTAGCCACAAATGATTTAATCAAACAAATTGGCAAAGAAAAGGTTCTAAATGCAAAGTGCGGTAATCGCACAGTTGCAGATGTTCTGTTAAGCATAGCTAATGGTTACCTAAATGGAACACCAAATGGTATTAAGGTTGATACAGAATCAGGCCTTGTATACAGCCCATCACATTTTACATGGATGGACACAAACTATCCTGCAGGCACACCTCGCCAAGGCTATCCAATAGAAATTCAAGCACTATGGGTTGCTACCCTTGAGCTAATCAAATCAATAGATAGCAAGGGTCCTTGGGCAGAGCTTCAAGAGCTTGCTCGCAATTCTATATACGAACTATTCTGGCTCCCTGAATATGGATATCTATCTGATTGTTTGCATTGCGATTCTTTCAGAGCGTCTCGCACTTGTGTTGCTGATGACCATTTACGCTGCAATCAACTATTTGCAATAACTTTAGGTGCAGTTACAGATCACGAGCTTTGCAAGCAGATTATTCGCTCTGCAGCACGCTTAATTGTTCCTGGAGGCATACGCACACTCGCCCCTGGAGAAACAAAGTATCGCCTGCCAATTTGTCGTGATGGCAATTGCTTAAACGATCCAGCACATCCATATTGGGGTCGCTATGAAGGAGACGAAGATACACGCAGAAAGCCTGCCTACCATAACGGAACTGCATGGACATGGCCGTACCCATCATATGCTGAAGCTCTTTTGATTGAATATGGTGAAAGTGCACGCGCAACAGCTCAAGCACTAATTGCCTCTGGCATTGAGCTAATGGAGAAGGATTGTGCAGGTCAGCTGCCTGAAATTATGGATGGCAACTCTCCTCACTATGGTCGTGGCTGCGATGCTCAAGCATGGGGCATTTCAGAATTCCTCCGTGTGGCAATATTAACAAACAAATAACAGAATACAACTTTTAAGAGACTTACTGATATGAAAAAATTTATATTAACAACATTAGCAATAACACTCTTGTTTTCATTTGGTTGTTCAAATAAACCAAAAACAATAGAAGAACAAGCCAAGGCTGAGGTTCAAAAAGCTTTTGATGCACTTGATGATGGAAAAATTCTTTACTACACCTATAAATCAGATGTTTTAGAAGATCGCGACTTTCTAGACCAAATGATCAATATTGCAGCAAAAAACCTTGATGAGGACATTTATAATCAAGGTGCAAAGACCTTACGTAGTCTATGTGAAGTTGCTGACAAACAAGCAGAAAACATAGCCTTAAATCTTCTTCTGATGGATCTAGATACTAAAGATAGAGAAGATAAAGATATCCGTGCTAAATTAGAAAAAGAGGCAAAAGAAAATGCTAAGCAAATTAAGCAAATTGCCGCAATCGTTTCAAAATTAACACATACAGAGTATGAAACACTCCATAAGCACAATGCTTTTGAACAAATCATTTCAAAAATCGACAAACAAACATCTGAACTTATCTGTGATTTTCTAACTGAGAAATGCAATATTAAGTCAGCTAAAAACTTTAAATACATAAAATTGGATGAATCAACTGTAAAAATTGAATTTACTGAATCCTCAAACATTTATGATGTGTTAGGTTTCTTGCATCTTACATTAAAAAAGAATGGGGAAAAGTGGAATTTATATGATCATAACAACGAGCAAATCATTTTCAAGGTAGATCAAGAAGTCAAAGATGAAACATTTAGAGAAATTGCGTCATCATTATACTTTGAATCTGTGTCTCCAGAAGGACAAATCGAAAAAGCGCGCAAAATTCAAATGCTAACACTTTTCGACGAATCATTAGCACCATTAAAAGAAGAAATGACTTATGAGGATTTTGAATTATCTCTTTCACAACTAATGACATTCATATTCTCAGCCCTAAATTCATTCTAATGAGCTTTTGGGAATACGATAGGAGCGTCTCGCGATTACATCATCACCTCTCGCAACCGAAGTATGATCGGTTAGACTAAGAAAAAAAATTGCTATCTTGTTTAGTTGGGATATTAAGGACATTGGTGGCTTTGACGACAAAGCAGTAAGATTTTCTAGCACTTTAATAAATTAGTCCCCAAGGTCTCCTATGTTTCCATTGTCCCTTAAGCTCTAAAAAATTTTTGTTCGCGCTTTCGCTTCCGTTTTTATTCTAAATAAGCCCAGTTTTTGGTAGTTTTTTCTTTACTTTTAACGCTATTTTTGATTAAATTTCATTAAATAAATGGATAGTGCATTTATATAAGTATTATTTAGGAACAAAATATGACTCCAAAATACAAAAGAATTCTTTTAAAATTAAGTGGTGAAGTTCTTTTAAACCGCCAAAATGCTCAGTGCATCGATTCAAATGTTGTCAAAATGATGGCTGAAAAGATTAAAGTGGTTAGAGAGATGGGTGTTGATGTTGCCGTTGTTCTAGGCGGAGGCAATATTTTCCGTGGAGCAATTGGTCAAGAGCTCGGTATTGGTCGCTCTGCTGGTGACTATATGGGTATGCTTGCAACAGTAATCAATGCAATTGCTTTACAAAATGCACTAGAAGGTTTAGGTGTTCCAACACGTGTTCAGACAGCTATTGCAATGCACGAAGTTGCAGAGCCTTACCTACATCGCAAGGCAATGCGTCATCTTGAAAAAGGTCGCGTAGTTATCTTTGCTGCAGGAACAGGAAACCCATACTTCAGCACAGATACAGCTGCAGCACTTCGTGCCAGTGAAATTGGTGCAGATGTACTTATGAAGGCAACAAAGGTTGATGGCATTTACACTGCTGATCCTGTGAAGGATCCAACAGCAACAAAGTTCTCGAAGCTTACATATAAGGATGCATTAACAAAGTCAATTCGCGTAATGGATTCTGCAGCATTCGCTCTATGCATGGAAAACAAGATTCCAATTGTTGTATTTAATTTCTTTGAAGAAAACAGCCTTCGTCGTTCAGTATGTGGTGATGATGTTGGAACAGTTGTTTCAGAAGGTTAATTTTTATAAAAACAAAACAAATTAAGGAAATCAGTTATGATTACACAGCTACTTAAGGAAACTCAAGATAAAATGGACAACACACTAAAGGTGTTGGAGAATCAGCTTTCAGGTCTACGTACTGGCAAAGCATCACCTGCTCTTGTTGAGAATATTATGGTTACTTACTATGGTGTCCCAACACGTCTACGTGATATGGCAAACATTTCTACTCCAGAAGCACGCTTAATCACAATTGCTCCATATGATCCATCTGTATTGAGCGAAATTGAAAAGTCTATTCTTGCTGCAAATATCGGCGTTACTCCTCAGAATGATGGTCGCTTGGTTCGCGTTCCTGTTCCAGAGTTGAGCGAAGAGCGTCGTAAGGAAATGACAAAGGTTGCTGGCCGCATGGCTGAGGATGCACGCGTTTCTGTACGTAACGTTCGCCGCGATGCAAATGAAGCTGCAAAGGCACTTCAAAAGAATGCAAAGATTTCAGAAGACGAGCGTGATCAAGCTTTGGAAAAGATTCAGAAAGCAACAGATGGAATCATCTCAAAGATTGATTCAGCTGTTAAGGCAAAAGAAGCAGAAATTATGGCTGTTTAATCAAGGCCTTAAATTCAACTTAAAACTAGAACTAATTTTCGTTAGCTATTAAACGGGAGAAAAATATGGTAGACGAAGAAAGCAAACCAACA
Organism: Kiritimatiellia bacterium; assembly: GCA_017648065.1. GTDB lineage: Bacteria > Verrucomicrobiota > Kiritimatiellia > RFP12 > UBA3636 > RGIG990. The sequence goes on from JAGCJJ010000039.1 coordinate 95,310, forward strand.
ATTAAGCCAATAACCATAAAGCCTATTGCTATTAAGCCTATTAAAATTACACCAATTAATCCAGCAGCTTCTGAAGGTGCAACACCTAATGCAGCAAACCCTGCTCCACAGGCAGCTGTTGATAGTTCAATTGGTAGTCCTACCATTCGATTGAAGCCTCCTACAATTGCTTCAATCCCTACTCCAAGTGTAGCACCTGCAGCTCCACAGATTAATCTTAAGGCTCCTGCTCAGGCTCCTATCACATCAAAGGCACCAACAACATCAATGCCAAAGGTTGTTTCTGCAACTGAAGATGAAGGTGGCAATGCAACATTGCGTATTCGCCCACCTGCTCCAGCAGCTGCACCAGCATTTAAGATTGATCCTGTAACTCCACAAGCTCAGGATGTTACAAGCATGGCATCAAAAGGTAAGACATCACGTATTTCATTAGATGCTGTTATGGATAATACAACAGCCAATGGTAATTCTCCCGCTCCAGTTGGCAAGTTGACATCAACTATCCCTGACATTGCTGGATCTGCACCAAAATCTGCTACAGTAAAAATCAGCGTTCCTGAGGAAGAGGTGAACACTCAGCAGGTAACACGCAAGAGAACTCTTCGCGTAAAGGCACCTGCCCGTTCAATTCCTCAACCTGGTGCTGCTACAGATGCTCCAGTTGATAGCGAAGCAAAAACAGTTGTTCGCAAATCAGTTTCTATTAAAAAGCCTGAGGCTATCAATCTTCAGCCAAATGCAGCAGCTCCTGCTCCAGCAGCAGAAGGTGGCATTGACCACATTCCTGGTATTGAAGATGAAAGAATTATGGCATTTAATACTGCTAAGCCAGTAAAAGCAGAAAAAGTAAATCCATTCTTTATTCTTTGCTCTGCTCTATCAATTGTCTCAATTTTAATTATTATTTTCATGTTCCTAGCACAATGTGCAGGTCCTGATCGTTCCCTAACCCAATACTCATCAATGCCTAATGCACCTGAGTTTGGTTTCCCAGGGAAAATACAAATGAGATAATTAAATTATTTTTTATTAAACAATCCTGGTATGCATCATTTCGCCTACCAGGCCTTTTATTCATCTTTAAATTAAAGTTTTGACTATGGAAGAAAATACACTCATCTCAAGAACATCAGTACCAGAGCTAGATGCAATACTAGGTAAAAAATTTAAGGTACTAGATGATGGTTTTATTCGCGTAATTGACTACATGGGTAACGATTCATCAATCGTTCAAGCAGCTCGTGTATCTTATGGCGATGGCACAAAGCAGGTTTCTCAAGATCGTGCTCTGATTCGCTATTTGCTTCGTCACAAGCATACTACGCCATTTGAGATGTGTGATATTAAATTCCATGTACGTGTTCCAATGGATATTTGGCGCCAGTGGGTTCGTCATAGAACAGCATCTATCAACGAATATTCTACACGCTACTCTATCGCTATTGACTCAGCTCGTTCTATGGCTGCAGATGAATGGCGTATGCAATCTACAACAAACCGCCAAGGCAGTGGAGATTTCTTCCCACTAGAGCAAGGCGAAGCTCTTTCTCAGCAAGAAAAGGAATTTCATGACCAGGCACGTCAGCTATATCTTTCACGCATTGAGGCAGGTGTAGCTCGCGAGCAGGCTCGTAAAGATCTTCCTCTTTCAACATATACAGAAGCATATTGGAAGTGTAACCTACACAACCTGCTTCACTTCCTAAATCTTCGTATGGAAGGAGCAGCTCAGTATGAGATTCGTGCTTATGCTGATGTAATTGGTAATGAGATTGTTTCTAAGTGGGTTCCATTCACATGGGATGCATTTATTGATTATCGTATGGAAGCAGCATATCTATCTCGTCATGAAAAGCTACTACTTGGTATGGTAGCTCGTGGAGAGATGGCAGAAGCTAAAGCTTATGCTAAAGAAAATGGCATGGTAACAATTGCTGATGACGGCTCAGAAAAGCTTGGTCGCGAAATTCGTGAATTCACAGCAAAGCTAAGCTCTATGGGACTAACATCACCATGGGCATAATTAAATCCATACTTGTTACTTTATCAATTATTCTTTTAACCAGTGTAGAACTTATGGCAGCCCCTAAAGGATCTAAATCTACTGCGCGCGTTTGCTATAACACATCATCTGGAACAAAAACACCTGCTGAGGACAGCCAATCAAAGGAAATCAAAGGATGGCGAACTGCTGCTAAAAAGCGTGGAATGTCATCCAATGGTTATCTTGCTTTGATAATGACAAGCACACAAAGAATGATTGTCTTGCCACCAGATGGAAAACCTATCTCTTATGTAATTTCTACATCAAAGTTTGGTATTGGCAATAAACAAAATTCAAATATGACACCGCTTGGATGGCATCGTGTAAATGAGCGCATTGGACACGGACGCCCTGTTGGTGCTGTATTTTCTTCACGAGCCTTTACTGGTAAAGTTATTCCTCGCTCTCAATTAAATCGTGCAGCAAGTGAAGATATGGTATTAACACGCATTATGTGGCTAGAAGGTCTTGAGCAAGGCAAAAATTCTGGCAAAGGAATTGACAGCCATGAGCGTTGCATCTACTTGCATGGAACTAATCAAGAGCAACTCCTAGGACAACCAGCATCTCATGGTTGCATCCGCATGAGTAACGATGATGTTATTGAGCTCTTTGAGCTCACCATGAATTCCGATTTCTATTGCGTAATTCTATAATTAGGGAATAGATAATAGTGAATAGATAAGGTAAAATATCTTATCGTCTAATTGTATAACTATCTGTTCAACGTCTAATTCTAGCTAACGGAAGCCAAAAGAGTCATATTCATAAACGAGAGAGGTCTATATCTCCATCTTGCTCCATGATAAAAAGACCAGCAATATGTAAGGAACCTTGTCCATACAAACCTGTTTCTTCATCTGCAAGATTTGCTCCTGTAGCAGATTCATAGAAACGTTTTAATGCATCTGCTTCACTAATATTGTAGTAACCACAAAGTATCTTTACTATTTCTGGAATAATGGTAGCTCTAACTAAATTATGTTCTATCATTACTTATTCCCTCTACAATATAACTCGAAACAAATTTAAGAAATTCTAAAGAACGTTCAGAACAGAAAGCAAACTGGTTATTGATTTGCTGAAATTTCAAACGTTCAATAGCATCTTCTTTACGCATAATACCTGCTAGCACATAAGAAACTGTTTCTCCAACACTATCATTGGCGATTTTACCAGTAACTACATCAAAAGGATGGGTAAAATCTTTATTTGAGCGACATGATAAAATCAGTTCAAGCCAATCCATTGAAGCTACAGAAAAATCTTTAAAGTTTAAAACTTTTCTTGCTTCTTCTATATTTATTTCATAAACAGAAACTATTGCTTTAGCATCAACTAAACCATTTCGAGAAGCAGTACGTTTACGTCTTAAAGCCCAACGCTCTGCTTGCTCTTTTATATCTGTGGTGTAAAAACCAAAACCGAAATCACGACCAATAACATTGCGTATGATTTGTGGAGATTCAACAATAACGATACTTCCGTGATACAATTTCATTGAACTAACTCCTTTGCCAAATAGTCATCAAAAAACTGCATTAGTGACTCCATACCCATACCATGCAGATCATCATAATCTGTTTTCAACAATTCTAAAAGACCACTTTTAGTAAATAGAGCATAAACTTCTACACTGGATTTCTGAATATGCTTACTATAAAATTCTATGCAAAATGCTTGGAATGATAACTCACTCATTGTTTTTCTTCCTAATTCTACCTATTTGACACATTAGGATAAATCAAATAAATCCGAAAGCAATTCTCAGAAACAATACAAATATAAAGTAACTAATATAATACTTATCGAAAATCACTGCTAATAATATACAAAAAATTCCTTAAATGTGCAAAGAAAATAAAAATATGAAAATGATTTAGATTCAAACAAGCATTATACACACGCTTATACTTCAGTTTGGAAAGACAAGAGGATTTAACGACCACATAAATCTAGTAAATAGATAAGGTAATAGATAGTTAATAAATAATAGTGAATAGTGAATAGATAAGGTAAAATATCTTATCGTCTAATTATATAACTGTCTGTTCAACGTCTAATCGTCTATTAGTCTAAAGTTCCTACCGTCTCTAGTTTCATGTCCTATGCGTGTCTATGTAGGCGGAGGTTACTGATTAATTCTATCAAAAACTTAGGATTTCTAGACAACACACTTACTGCACATGTAATTTTATTATCTTATCATAAAATTACATGTTTTCTATTCATTAAAACTATCTTTTATTTTAGTGGTATGTTACAATAGTTTTACTTTCTTATAACATCTTCAAAGATATTATTTCAAATTTAATAAGTTGCAAGTATTTGAAAGAGAAAAAGAATTATGCGTAATACGTATTTATTGATAGACTGTGGCGGTTCTGGGGTAAAGATAAATGTACAGGGCAATTTATGCTCGTTTAAGCCAAGCTCTTTGGAGGAGTTTTATAAGTGTATTGAGGATATGGTTAGCGACAATAATTCTTCAACTGAGGCGCATATTGCAGGAATTGCCGTCTCTGTTTGCGGAGAGTATGATTATATTAACGAAGAGGTTACAATCTGTCCCGCCTACCCTTTTTTAGTGGGACGGCTTAAGGATAATCTTATTAAAAGGTTTAAGTGTAGCAATGTTCATATTGTTAATGACGGAGATGCTCATGTACTTGCATTAAAAACAATTTATGCTCAGGAAGGAAAGAGCTGTGCGAGTGCGATTAACCTGTCGCTCGGAACAGCAGTTGGTTTTGGAATTCTTGATTGGAATGGTAATTTACTCCATACATGCCGAGGGTGTAATTGGGAACTTGACAACTGGAAATGCGACACTACGGCAACGCATAAGGAATTGTGTTGGGCTTTGGGTTCAAATGGATTACGGATGCTTGAGGAAGAATATGGAGATAATCAAGCTTATATTTATTTTGGACAGCGATTGTGTCATTTTTTAGGCAGAGAGTTGGCAAATGTTTTTCATCCAAAAACAATTGGAATTTCAGGAGGAATTGTTGCCTCCCATTCTCACGAGATTGAGGCAGGAATCAACCGAGAATGTGAACTTCAAGGTTATCGCGAACCTGGTGGTTCATTACAAGGAGTTGATATTCGTTTGTTTACAGAGCGTCATTCTGTTATGAAAGGGTTAGCCAATCTTATAAACATTGATATTCTAAATATTTAAATTGCAACTATACAAAACTATTTATCATTAATTACCAATAGCTTAAATAATAAAAGTTAAGCTATTGTTTTTTTTCTTTATTTGTAAAAAATAAATGAACAGCAGAAAATAGAAGAACGACATATGCAACTACTTCCATACCCTCTTCTACTAAATTTTTTATTGGTCTATAAAGTATATTTACATCATACATTGTAGCTAAATCACTACACATTATTTTCCAAATTCCTTTATACCCAAAAAATCTGGAAACAACAAGTAAAAGAACCAAACCTAAAGCTAATAAAGCAAAATTTGTTGTCTTGCTATATTCAACAAATTCTTCAACAATCTCATATCGTTTTCTTATGTAATATAAAAAAGTAAAACATAAAATCACAAAAACAATATAAAACCATGAACCATGAAAAAAAACATTATCAAAAAAAGCATCTAATTCTCTTACAAAAAATAGAGAAAAAAGAATGGCAACAAGTGAATTGCATAATCTAAATTCATTCTTTAGCAATGAATGTAAAAGATACAACGAGCCACAGCCTAAAATCAAAAAAATCTGTAATTTCTCCGTTATACCACCTTCTAGAACATTATGGTACAATACAGTATCGATATAAACAATACCGAGTGCAATAGTGGAAAATAAAGCAAAAGATAAAATATAAAGAAGAACCTTTGATATGTATGTTAAATTTCTATTCATTTCTTAAAACAAAATTTTATAAGAATGGAAAATTCTATAAAAAAATTATAAAAAAAATATTTCTGAATAAAAGCATAGAAAAAAGCTGTTGTATATTTGATTAGCATATACAACAGCATTTTATTAAAATTCGTTTACATCTAAACCAAATATGTCTAATAAGCGAGACAATTCCTCGTTATCGTAAAAATCTATTTCGATACGGCCCTTACCACGCTTACCATTAGAATATTTTACTGAAGGCGATAATCTTACACTTGTTCCCAGATGCTGATGAAGCTTTGTAACAAGCATAGATAGATAATCTTCTGGAATGTCTGAAGTTGGCGGAATATGAGTAACAGGTTGTTGCTTTAAGCGAGAAACTTTCTTCTCAAGTAAGCGAACTGTCCAACCTTCTGTAATACAGCCAGAAGCAAGGCGTAGCATCTCATCTTTATCTTTAACACCAAGAAGCACCTTAGCATGACCTGTAGAGAGAAGCCCAGCACCAAGATTTTGCTTAATTTCGTCAGGCAACTCAAGTAAACGCATTGCATTAGCAACTGTTGCACGAGGCTTACCTACGCGCTCAGAAATATCATCCTGAGTCATATCAAAGCTTTCAGCTAACAATCGATAGCCCTCAGCCTCTTCAATTATGTTTAATTCTTCGCGCTGAAGATTTTCAACCAGAGCCAACTCTGCTGCATTACGATCTTCAACATCAAGAAGTATAACCTGAACTTCTGTTAAACCTGCTACTCCAGATGCACGTAAACGACGCTCACCACCAATCAATTCATACTCATCGCCTTGTTTACGACAAACAAGTGGTTGGATAATACCATGCTTCTTAATTGATTCTGCAAGCTCTGCCAATGCCTCATCGTCAAATACATGACGAGGCTGCCATGGAGATGGTTTGACTTTTTGAATTGGCACAGTAATGACATTCTTTCCATTTGCCTCAGCAATTGCTTCTGCAGATGGTGCAACAGGCATTGCTACTGATGATTCTACAGAAATTGGAGTAGAAATAGCACCAACAGCTTTTGTTGTATCACGAGAAATCAATGAGTCCAATCCTCGACCCAAACCACCTCCTGTAGAATGAGTATGAGTATGAGTATGACCAACAGCAGCAGAAATATCTGCTGGCTTCTTTAGCTGAACAGGCTGCCCTGCCTTGGCCACATTAACTGCAACCTTAGGGGCTTTCTTTGCTTTTTTCTTTACCACTGGCTTACTCATACAAATTCTCCAATCCTATAAATTAAAGTGATGCTAATGCTGCATTAACTTCTTCATTGATAGCCATTGCTGCAGCATATTTATCTACTGCTTCCATAATTGGACGACCAACAACCAAATATGAAGAGCCATCTAATATTGCTTGGCCTGGTGTTGCTACACGCTTCTGATCTCCAACATCACCACCAGCAGGGCGAACACCTGGTGTTACCAATACAGGTGCTGGACCTAATACTGAACGTAGTACCTTAACCTCTTTTGGAGAGCAAACCAAGCCACCAGCGCCATTTGCAACTGCAAGCTTACCTAAAGCCTCTACTTGGTCGCTTACTACGCGTGTGACACCAATATCAGTCATATCTGACTGATCTAAGCTAGTTAATACAGTTACTGCCAAAATTGTTGTATTGCTATTTGCTTCTTTAATAGCCTTTGCAGCACCTTGAATCATTGCTGATGCACCAGTTGAATGAATTGTAAGCATATCAACATCATACTTAAGGCATGAAGAAACTGCACGCTCTACTGTACGAGGAATATCATGTAGCTTAAGATCAAGAAAGATTTTCTTACCCTCTTCTTTAAGCATCTTTAATACTGCAGGACCATCGGCAATAAATAGCTCCAATCCAACCTTATAATAATCTACACCTGCGCCAATTGACTTTACTGCCTCATAGGCTTCCTTTGCACCAGGCACATCCAAAGCTGTTATAATTCTCTTTTCCATTTTGTATATCCTTAAACTTTTATTAGATAAACTTTTAACCATATATTACAATAAAAGACACTGAAAAGCAACAGATTTCAAAGTTCGTTTATTTTGTTACTCCTATTAAGCAATTAATAGCGCAATTAGAGGCTAAAAATCAGACTGAACAAGCATTTTTTTACTAATCAAATACAAATGCTAATGGCTTTGTAAATTTGAAGCATTCGCCAGTATGTACCATTGCCCCTGTTTCATCATCAAAATCATACACCACAAACTCATCGCTCATCTTGTGTCCGACAACAATCTTACTACCATCAGGATAGAAAGAAAAATCGCGTGGATATTCTCCTCCAAGCATATTGATTACAACTCGCTCTAATGAGCCATCAGGATTTATCTTAAATACAGCGATGCTATTATGACCTCGATTTGATGCAAGTAACCATTTTTGGTTAGGAGAGATTTTTATTGCAGCACATTTTGAGAATTCATTAAAATCCTCTGGCAATGTTTGATATATTGCAATCTCTTCAAATTTATTATCACTGACACGATAAGCTATAACAGTATTGTTCAACTCATTAATTAAATACGCATTGTTTCTCTTAAAGATTAAATGGCGTGGACCTGCACCTGGAGCGACCTCAATATGACTAACCTTCTTAAAATCAGATGCATTACCAGTCAGAGGATAAAGGACAACTTGATCTATTCCTAAATCACAAACACACATATATCTTTCTGTAGGAGTAGAAATTGCGCAATGGCAATGAGCTGACTCTTGGCGCTCTTTGTTTATTCCACAGCCTTGGTGTTGTGTAGAAGCAACTGGTTCTAACAATCCATTTGGCAAAACCTTCATATAACCACATGTTCCATTTCGATACTCAGCCCATAACAAATAATTTTGATATGAACTTAATGAAATGTGGCATGGTACTGTCTTTGCTAAAGCATATTGTGCTACACGTGTAAGCTTACCACCATCTGTTGAATACACCGAGACACCACCAGGCATATCACATCCTTCAACATTAACCTTCTCTGCTACATATAGATAGCGGCCAGAAGCACTCAATGCTAAATAAATTGGATCTATAGCATTATCGACAATAAAGCGCTCCACAAGCTTCTTATTCTCTCCATCTATAGAATACCGACGCAATCCCTTACCTTGATCTCCACTATTTGATCCTACATATAAAGATCTATTCATTCTCATTCTTCCTTTCACAAAATTTCTTTTTGCATATAATATTGCACTATCTAAATCATTAAATTTCCCATCTATTTGAGCTGCATAAAGCTTATCTAAAATAGATCCAAAAACCTCTCCTGATATTGCTTTAGGACTTACACCAAGCTCTATCAGATGTCTTCCTTGAATAATTGGTTTTGGTGGATGTTTATAAATACCGAGGTCTTGGCATTTTTTTATAAATCCATCAATAATATCTTTCTTTGGAATCTCTGGAGAAGAAGCATATGCATCGCAAGCTACAACTGCTGTAAGCAAATCCATACGCAACACATCAACAGAAAGTTTTCTAAATGCTTTATCGGTAGAATTAGCATTCATTAACATTATTGGACGCATATGTGCATTTACTAACCGAATTACACTATCTGTAAAGTTATTCAAATTCCAAAGTCGTGAGATAAAACTCTGCACCTCAACATCAGCAGCATTTTCGTGATTGTAGCTGGTAATACGACCATCCTCTGTAAAGCATGTTGTAAATGGTTTTCCAAAATCATGACAAAGAACAGCTACTGAAACAACTAAATCATCATAGCGATTCCCTGTGCGCCATTGAGGAAGATTATCAAGAGCAAGAAGCGTATGATTCCAGACATCTCCCTCTGGATGCCATCTTGCATCTTGTTTGCACCCTATTAATGGCATAAGTTCTGGATAATATTTTATCCACCCACAATCTCTTAAGAAATTCATGCCTCTGGAAATGACCTTGCCTTTAAGAAGAAGTTTTTCCCATTCTCCAGCAAGACGCTCTCTAGGAAGGCCCTCTGGTTCTATTTGTTTACATAAAGCAACAGTTTCTGGAGCTACTTCAAAATCATATCGAGCAGCGAATTGCATTGCTCGTAGTACACGTAAAGGATCCTCAACAAAATGTTCGCTAACATGGCGCAGCACACCATTTTGTAAATCCTCTACTCCACCCCAGCAATCAATTAATTCGCATTTAAGTGGATCATACATCAAAGCATTGATAGTAAAGTCTCGTCGAGAAGTTGCTTCCTGAAAAGAAAGATTTGGAGCTGTTTGAATATCAAAGCCTTTATGACCTTCTCCAAGTTTTGTTTCCCTACGAGGAAGAGCTACATCAATATCAAATCCATGTATCTTAAAAACGCCAAAGCTTTCTCCTACCAAATCTACACGATAATTAGACTCAAGGAGTTTTTGTAACCTAATAGCATCTAAACCATAGACTTCTATATCAACATCTTTTGAAGGCACTCCTAATAAAGCATCACGGACACAGCCGCCAACACAAAAAGCACGACCACCTGCTGTTGCAACAAGTTTTGCAACATTAAGTGTCTCTGTTTCGTGAATTATTATAGAGCGCTTTTCTATCATATAAAATTTATTCATTATGCTGTTAACAATTACTTTAAGAGGAGCAAATAATTATACTAAACCACAAAAATACTATGCAAGGATATGCTCAATCTCTAGCACTTCTGCTGCAGTCAATGCTGGCAACTTAGCGATTGCGGCATTCTCAATAATCTGCTTTGGTGAGCTTGCTCCTATCAAAGCAGAAGTTACACGCTCATCACGTAGCACCCAAAGTAATGCCAACTGCGCCATGCTTACACCTCTTGCTTCAGCAATCTTTCCTAGCTCGCGTACCTTTGCAAGCTTATCCTCACTGCAATGCTCTTTATTTAATTCGCCCTTTGCAATTCGTGAATCGCTAGGAATACCATTGAGATAACGATTAGTCAATAAGCCTTGGGCTAATGGACAGAATGCAATCATGCCAACACCTAGCTCGCCTAAAGTAGGGATAAGTCCCTGCTCTTCTGGCCAACGATTAAACATATTGTATGATGGCTGATGAATTAAGCAACGCACTCCCATATCTTTTAATATCGCTGTTGCTTTTCTTGTATCCTCAGCATTATATGATGAAATACCTACATACAAAGCCTTACCTTGCTGCACTGCTGTAGCCAATGCACCCATTGTCTCCTCCAAAGGAGTATTTGGATCGCGTCTGTGTGAATAGAAAATATCTACATAGTCTAATTTCATACGCTTCAAACTTTGGTCTAATGAAGCTAGCAGATACTTGCGTGAGCCATTATCACCATAAGGACCTGGCCACATGTAATAGCCTGCCTTTGTAGAAATGATTGTTTCATCACGATAACGCTTGAAATCCTCAGCAAAGATTTTACCAAAAGTCTCTTCTGCACTACCTGCTGGTGGACCATAGTTATTAGCCAAATCAAAATGTGTGATACCTAAATCAAATGCTGTACGCATCATTGCTCGTGAATTGTCAACTGGCATTCCTGAACCAAAATTGTGCCAAAAGCCAAGTGAAACAATTGGAAGAAGAAGACCTGACTGACCGCAGAG
>JAGCJJ010000040.1 GCA_017648065.1 Kiritimatiellia bacterium
AAAAAAATATGCAGCACGTGGACATTGTGGACTTATTTTTATGCTGCATTTTGCACTTCTAGCCACCACGCGCACGCAGCACTTAGCACCAAATCCAAATAAAATTATTGTCCATCCTGTCAAAAAACCTCCCACTTTTTGCTGCCTCGTTAGCATAATATATACAACCGTATAAATTTATGTTAATTAATGAAATCGTCTTGGTGTATCACACACACTAGCGATTGGCAGTTGGTTAATTGCATCGATAGATAAAGCAATGAGTAAACCAACAATAAGCGCTAGTGTTTGAATCATGCATCACGCCACACACAGCACCTAGCACCAAATCCGGCAAAACCCACCAAAATTATTGTCCATCCTGTCAACAAACCTCGCTCTTTTTGCCATCATACTAGCTATAAATTTAGTTCAATTTTTAAATTTAGGGTTTATTTCCAACTTACTAGGTCTTAATTCAATTTCTACAGTCTGAGTCCGCTCTGATTTATTTTCTACTTCGGCAATAAATTTTCCGTCAGCAAAAATTTCAAAACTTGTAGCATTCAAATTTTGTGACTTAGTGAAACAAATAATGCTCCGATTATTCTCTACTGGCACCATAAAAATGTCATAAATTAAATCGTTATTTGTTTCTTCAAAAACAATTGAAAAATTACCATTCACGCGTATTGTACAATGCTCATTACTTGCAATAGAAAAGAATACCATATTACCATCTACTTTTAACGGCTCTTTTTCTTGACCATGAAGTAACGTTTGTGTGGCACTTGTTGGAGCAAATGGCAAGGTTAATTTTACATTTTTACGTTCTATGCCTGATTCCTCTGCAAAACGAAGCAATAGAGAATTCTCTCCATCAACTCTACAGCTCATCATTCGCAATGGTGTATCTAAACTTAATTGTGGAATTTCACGACCGTCTCCACAAAGAATTGGTTGTGCAAGACACCTACTCCATTGTGGTAAAACATCGTCACAGTGTCCATTGTACGGCAAAATTGTCAAATGAAATTTTCCACAACAGTCTTCTGGTGTACAAAAATTTAAGTTATTAGTTCTATTCGATGCTGCATATAAATATACATGTGATTTTGGGAATTGCGCTGAATTTAAAAACTGATTAAAATTAATTTGAGAAAAATGGAATACAGGCATATCTTCAGAACGAATACCAATTCCGCCTTTCTCTCCTTCCACTGCAATCCATTCCTCTGCGATTGTAAAATCCATTGGACAGACTTGTACTTTTTCTCTAACACTATGTGCACGGCCACCTGCTAGTTGAGTATAAAACTCATGATTCTCTACATCAAATGGAAATGCAAAGAAAATATTTTTCTTATAGCGATCGTAAAAATCCCCCATAAGACCTACAGCATTAGAAAATTCAAGTTCAACATCAATATTAGGTAACTTCTTATGGAAAATAAATCGCGTTAGCACATCTGCTCCACTTTGCTCCTCATAACCTAATCGTGTAACTACAAATGCAACATCACCTTCTTCTACTGTAAATCCACGACATTTTGAAATTTCATATGATAGCTCTGCACTTGTCTTACCTTCTGCAACTACATATACATATTCACCCAAAGAAAACCGTGCATTTGCGTCTACAAGTTCCTTTTCGTGAAGTTTATCATAAATACTACATATTTTGTTGGTAACAGGATCTGTTGAAACTCTATAAAATTCTGTTTCAAATGTATATGATGCTGATTTGGTTTTAGACAATGACAGATTATTTTTTGTAAATTTTTTCATTTCCATAGCATCAAAAGCAAGTGGCTCAGTAATTAAACTATCACCTACAGCTTGCACAGAGACCCCATTGGGAACAATATTTATTGGAAGCCTAATAGAATCTTTTCTTGAAACTGGGAGTGGATTATACAATCCAAAAACATCGCCAGGAGTACCTAATGATTGCCTAAGTTTTTCATCAGTCAAACAAAGAGCTTTCTCTGCAGAATATTTTTTTACATATGCAAGATTAAAGCGATGCATCTTTTGTGGATGCTTTGAGGATGTAGCCCAACAATGCTCATCAAACAAACATCCATATCTAACCACTTGATTATACACTTCTGTGTCATATGGCTCTCCTTTTATTGCACATAAAGAAGAAAATGTCTCTGCAGAAATCATTTGACGCATAGCGCGACGCTTCATCGACATCCATGAAGGAGATATTGCTGCAAAATCTCCCCATTGATCTGTAATATCCCCATAAACAATTGGGAGTTTATCCCCACTTTGTTTTTCTATTTCTTCAAACATTACCGAAGGTAATTCCATTGAAAAATGTGGATATTTCCACTTCTTATTCATATATTCGCAGACTGTAAGCAACATCGTAGAAGGGTGCTCTCTATCATCATAAAAGCTATATGGAAGAATATCATATGGAGCATCTTTAAGATTATTTAAAATATCGCTAAGAATAGCCTCTGTTTTGAGTGCTTTAGACTCATCAAAAAAGAATGTACCCTCTGGATATTGTCGCATAGTATCACACCAAATTCTATTTAAAGGACCACGATACCCTATCTGACTCCATCCAAGCAAACTTTCCTTACCATTTTGCCCCATCCATCGGAATATAGGAGGAGGATTTGATGTATGTTCAGGTTTTCTAAAACATGTATTTTCAAGGATTCCAAAATAACGTATACCTTGTCCTGCACAGGCAGAAATTGTTTGCCACGACGCACCAGATATATCCGAGAATATAGCAATAGAAGGAGCAATATTCCAGATTTTAGCAGCATCCACAGATGCAAAGTGCAACCCTCTAATTAATTGTTCTCCCTCTGCCCAATGAGTGTGATAACCGCAATAGATTGCGTTAAGTTCTATTTTTTTGTTAGCAAACATCAAGAGCAAACGATTACGATCTTCTTCCGACGCATAATATTGAAATGCCTCTAACCACCAAACATGTTCAATTACATAACGAAAATCATCATGCTCTTCACAAAGTTTTATTGCATCCAATAAATATTGATATGATTCATATTCCAATTTATTGATCCAAGCACAATAACCTATATCTTCATGTGATGAATAAACAAGACCAATGCGCCACTTTTTTGGCGGGTAAAGCTCTGTTTCAAAAATCACTGCAGAATCTTCAAATGGTGTAATTTTCACAACACAGTCGCAATTTTCTTTTGGCTCAGGGATTAGCACAGTAAAATTATCTTGAAACACAGTGCCATCATACAAAACAATATCATCCTTTGTTATTGTAATTCGAAATGGATTACAATAATCCCAGTCAGCCACTTGAATGCGAACTTGGTTTTTATTATCATGCGTAATAAACGGAGTCTGATTGAATGCAACTATTCTCATATACAGTAGTAATACCTTATAAATATAAGCTTTTTAACTAGCAATTTTTACTCAAACATACATGAAATCTCCGAAATTTATCAATTTCTACAACGAACAAAAGCCTATAGACATACATAAATTTTTGTCTAATAAATTCGAAAAAAACATTGAAATACTTGAGTTAACATACTAAAATTATGGTAATAAAACTTTGAGTATTTGTCAAGAATTGATATATATTCTGTAAGGCTAAATTGCAATTAAAAATTTAGGAGAAAACCAATGATATTAACCGATTATTTTTATTCGACCCACGATGCTACATGGGATATTGCCTTACAATGTGGAGTAAAACATGGGACTATTCGCTTACCAGAGGATGATTCGTTTGATTTATCTTCACTTACACACCTTAAAGATGTAGTAGAAAATTTTAACTCCGCTGGCATCACACCATTAGTAGTAGAACCACTTCCAAATAAATTGCATGACCACATAAAAAAAGGCGATTCGCTTAGGGACTCATCAATTGAAATATTCATTAATTTAATAAAAAATTTAAAAGAAGTTGGGATTACCACAATATGCTTTAATTTTATGGCTCATTATGGGTGGACGCGTACAACATTTAATCTACCAGAACGTGGTGGCGCTAAGGTTACTGGTTTTGATTTACATGATTTTAAAGCTGACGATTATAGCATAGCGCATAAGGAGCTTTGGGACAATTATTTTTATTTTGTAAAAGCAGTAATTCCATATGCAGAACAATATGGGATACGACTTGCATTACATCCTGACGATCCACCATTAGGTTCACTAGGAAATGTTGCACGAATATTAACTTCATTGGATGCAATTAATCGTGCAGTACGGACAATTGATTCTCCTAATTTAGGCGTCACTTTTTGTCAAGCATGCTACTATTTAATGGGAGAAAATCTAGAAGATGCCATTACAAAATTAGCTGATAAAATTTTCTTTATACATTTTAGAAATGTTAGGGGCAAAAAGACATGTTTTCAGGAAACATTTCATGACAATGGTGATATAAACATGGCATCTATTATGAAAGCATATATAAGGGAAGGGATAGATGTACCAATACGCGTTGATCATGTTCCAACTATGGCTAACGAGAAAATCACTGTACCTGGATATGATGCATTTGGAAGAATGTTTGCTATTGGCTATCTAAAAGGCATTTTAGATAGCATCTCATAGACCCAATCTAAATCCGCAGTTGAACTAATTTTGTGCCTTGCGTGGTGGCTATGTGCTGTGTGTGCGTGATGCATGATTCAAACACTAGCGCTTGTTGTTGGCTTACTCATTGCTTTATCTAGCGATGCAATTAACCAACTGCCAATCGCTAGTGTGTGTGATGCACCAAAATGATTTTCATTAATGAACATAAATTTATACGGATGTATATATTATGCTAGCGTGATGGCTAAATGTGCGAAGTTTTTGACAGGATGGACAATAATTTTGGTGGGATGTTCTGTGGATGTTCCGTGTGTGGTGGCTAGAAGTGCAAAATGCAGCATAAAAATAAGTCCACAATGTCCACGTGCTGCATATTTTTTTGCTCTCAATTTTTTGGTAGGGACATTGGAGTCAATGAGGACTTTGGCGACAAGAGAGCAACTTTCTTATTGTGAGGCATTTTATCCTAAATTCGCATCCGAATTTAGATAAAGAGATACAAATCACCATTAAGCATGCTTATGGTATATAAAGCATAGCTTTGCAATATATTCGGTAAAATATAAAAAAATGACAAAAAAAACGCGGAGACATGCCCCGCGTTTTTTGTATTTTATTTATCGCATTAAACTAGTGCGTAAATTGAGGTCGTGAATAATTCTCTATTCTACGAACAGTAACATTAGCTTCCTTAAAGATTGCCATTGTTTGCTCTGTTATAGAATATTCCTCATCATAAATTACCTCAACAATGCCAGCATTTATGATCATCTTTGCACAAGTCAAACATGGGCTAAGAGTAACATAAATTGTTGCACCCTTTGTGGAAATTCCATGATATGCAGCCTGTGTAATTGAATTCTCCTCAGCATGAGAACAAATACAATCGCCCAAACCTGTACCAGATGGTGCATTACTTGAGCAACGAGGACAACCACCCTCAAAGCAATTTGTAACACCACGTGGTGTGCCATTATAGCCAGTTGAAATAATACGCTTGTCTTTAACGATTACTGCTGCTACCTTACGGCGAGAACAATTACCTCTCTGCCCTACAGCATAAGCAATATTCATAAAATAAGCATCCCAATCTGGACGATAAAACTCAACTTTATGATGCTCTCCACAATGCTCACACATAGAATTACTCCCTAACCTACTTCTGCTCGCTAATTATGCGCGCTCAATGCTGTTGATGATTACTGGCTCTGCAGGAACATCTGCATGGCCTGATGGATGAGTAATTGTGCGAACCTGTGCAATTGCATCAAGCACCTCAAGACCCTCTACTACTTTACCAAATACGCAATAGCCAAAGCCCTGCATTGTTGGTGCGCGGAAGTTTAGAAAATCATTGTTCTTGTGATTGATGAAGAACTGACATGTTGCAGAATCAACAACCATTGTACGAGCCATTGCCAAAGTACCACGGTCATTTGCAAGGCCATTTGCTGCCTCATTCTTGATTGGAGCATCTGTAGCCTTCTGTGACATATCTACAGTGAAGCCACCACCCTGGATCATGAAGTTTTCAATTACACGGTGGAAGATTGTCTCATTGTAGAAACCCTTATCTACATATGATAGGAAATTTGCTACTGTGATAGGAGCCTTATCCTCATAAAGCTCAGCAACCATCGTACCAAGAGTAGTTGTAATTTTTACCTTTGTCATAATATTAAGCCTTTGCTGCCTTTAGCTGTTTTGTAACCTCAGGAATGATTTCATTCAAATCGCCAACCAAACCTAAATCTGCAACATCAAAGATTGGAGCAGACTTATCCTTGTTGATAGCAACAATGAAATCAGAGCTCTGCATACCTGCCAAGTGCTGAATTGCACCAGAAATACCGCAAGCGATATATGCCTTAGGGCAAACTGTCTTACCTGTCTGACCAACCTGATTGTGATGTGAAATCCAACCAGCATCAACTGTTGCACGAGAAGCACCAACTGCTGCACCTAGCTCACAAGCTAGCTCTTCAATCATTGCAAATTTCTCTGGGCAAGCAAGACCACGACCACCAGAAACAATAATATCAGCTGCATTCAAATCAACTGCATTTGCTGCTGTTTCCTTAACAACCTTGATACGACGCATTCTCTCTGGAACACCATCAAGAGATGGCTCGCTCTGAATGCACTCACCAGCAACTGCTGCCTGCTCTTTCTTGAATACGTTAGAGCGAACTGTTGCCATCTGTGGACGATGATTTGGTGAGATAATTGTTGCCATGATATTACCACCGAATGCAGGACGTGTCTGTAGAAGATTACCTGCCTCTGTATCATAATCAAGCTGTGTGCAGTCAGCTGTCAAACCAACGTGAAGCATTGCTGCAATTGTTGGTGCTAAGCTACGACCCTCAGAAGATGCTCCATAAAGAACGATCTCAGGTGTATTTTCCTTAATCAAATCAGCCAATGCCTTTGCATAATAATCATTCTGGTAGAAAGCAAGCTTATCGTTCTTTACAACGTAAACCTTCTTTGCACCATACTCATAAAGAGACTGACACATTGCGTCAGCATTATCAGCTGTCAATAGCACAGAGCAAAGTGTAAAGCCAGACTTCTCTGCTAGCTCGCGGCCCTTAGTTAGAAGCTCAAAAACAACATTAGCTACTACGCCATCATGCTGCTCTGCAAATACCCAAATTTCCTTACTCATAGTACGTTACGCTCCTTTAGCTTGCTAATAAGCATTGCAGCCATTTCTGCTGGCTCTTTATCTGCTACGATTTCTTTATTTGTCTTTACAGGTGGTGCAAATACCTTGCTTACCTTTGTTGGAGAACCAGAAAGACCGATTAGGTTTAGATCTGCATTCAAATCCTCTACGCCCCATACTGGGATAACTGCCTTCTTTGCAGCCATCTTACCACGAATTGATGGTAGGCGAAGCTGATTTGCTTCCTTAACAACAGTGAATGCAGCAGGAGCATCAACCTCCCAAACCTCATAGCCATCCTCTGTTACCTTCTCTACTGTGAAAGCATTGTTCTCAAACTTGCAATCCTTGATATATGTAACTACTGGGATATCTAGGAAGTTAGCAACACCAGGGCCAACCTGAGCGGTATCGCCATCGATAGCCTGCTTACCAAATAGTACTAAATCAACATCGCCTAGCTTCTTGATTGCTAGTGAAATAGTGTATGAAGTAGCCCATGTATCAGCACCACCGAACTTACGGTCAGAAAGTAGCACTGCATCATCTGCACCGCATGCGATAGCGGAGCGTAGTGCTTCCTCTGCCTGAGGAGGTCCCATAGAGATAACAGTAACTGTTCCTCCATATGTAGCTTTTAGCTGTAATGCCATTTCTAAGGCATTTTCATCAAAAGGGTTAATAATGCTTGGTACACCAGTACGATTAAGGCGATTTGTCTCGCGATCAATTGTCACCTTATCTGAATCTGGCACCTGCTTTACGCAAACAACGATTCTCATTTATTTCTCCATAATTTTGCCAATTGGCTGTCTACTAATTTAAGCAAAAAATTAAAGTTAAATTTTACTAAAAAAAATTTGAAAATGCAACACAGATTTTGAAGTAAATAATTTTCTAATAATGCATTAGGAATTACAAAACTTGTTCCTAAATCTTTAGATAAAAAAGGATGTAAGAATCAGCTATATTAAGAAAATACAAAATGAAATCATAGAACGAAAACAGCGACAGCAGAAATCTTAAACAAAACGGAGCTCAAAGGGCTATCGGAAAATTCTGAAAATCCTTGGTATTGTTTCACAACGGCAGGATTAGGCGTCTTCTAATTTGAACGAGATTAAAGTGCTCTCTTTACAAATCTCACAAACCTTACAAACAGTGAGCTTTTACGACACCATTAAAAAACAAAAAAGCCGGTGAATTAAACACCGGTTTAGATAAATGGTGGGCCTCCAGGGATTTGAACCCCGGACCAAGGGATTATGAGTCCCCTGCTCTGACCACTGAGCTAGAGGCCCTAGAAACAAAAATGGCGGAGGGGGAGGGATTCGAACCCCCGGAAGCTTGCACCTCAACGGTTTTCAAGACCGCCTCTTTAAACCACTCAGACACCCCTCCGCAAAAATAAATTTTACGAAAACTTTATCTTCTGTAAAAGAAAACTCCTGTAGTTTACTATAAACGCCTTCCCAAAATCAAGACTTTTTTTTCTATTTTTCACAAATATTTTAAGACGTGCTCTGAAGCAGTATATTTTTCACACAAAATTAATAATATAGTTCAGTATAGTATCAACAAAAATTCAATTGCAAAAAATAGTATTGTATTTCTAAAATAAAAAAACACACGAATACATCTAAGTATATTCGTGTGTAAAAAATTTCGAACAATTATGTGAAATTATACCAATGCTGCAGCAGCTACAGATTGACCTAAGCGCTTTGCCTTTTCATCTGGCATTGTAATTTGAACATTTGCAAGCTCAGGATATTCCTCTGCAACAACCTTACGAGCTGTCTCAAGAACAATCTCACCACCCTGTCCTGTTGTTACACGACCAAGAATTAGCAAGCTATCAAAATCATAAAACTCATGATACCATGCAACATTGTGACCTAAATACATACCTATTGTTTTATAAATCTCTTCTGCAATAGGAGAATTTTCCTTCATCATAGCCTGAACCTTTAGCAAACGCTCAGGCAAAGGCATATCTGCAGGGAATTCCACTCCTGCCTTAACAGCAAGATGATTTACTGCCTGTTGAGAGAAATACATGGCACCAACACCTGTATCACCTGACCATTCATCAGCAGGAGCATTTTCATCAAGATCTGCTGTAGCAAATGCCAGCTCATTTAAACGACCAGTTACTGCACCATTTTTATCAATAAAACCAACAGCCTCGCTGGAACCCATAGCCACACCAAGCACTCCATTAGAGCCACTTGTCAAATATGCTGCAAGTGCTGTAACATCACCATCATTCTCCACATGTACAGGAACATTCCACTCCTTCTGAACACGCTTGAATAGTTGCTGAGCCTCTGCATATTTTTCTGGTACAATTGCACGGAAAAGAGATGCTACACGCATTTGATTATCTACAACAATACCAGCAGTACTTCCACCGATTGCATCCACACGTGGAAGATGTGATGCAGCAAGCTTCAATCCCTCATTTAGCTTGGAGAAGTGATACTCTGGATCTGTAGCATTACGAGGATCCCAAGGGAATTCATCACTAAACTTTACTTCGCCATCCTCTACAGCTGAAATCTTAAAATCACTTGCTCCCAAATCAAAACCAATGCGACAGCCCTTCCAAGAAACACCTGCGCCCTCTGAATTATCCTTGGTTTCAGGAATTTCTATTGGACGAGAACGAACAATTTCCATCTCCTTACCATATGATTTAAGCATCATATCACGATCAAAATCACGTGCACCACCAGCAGAATACTGTGCATCAATATAAGCACAAATTGCATCAGGACCAGCCATGTGTAGTTTCCAACCACCAGCAGCCCAAAGCACAAACTTCACTGCTCGCTCTGCTAAAACAGCAACCTCACGGTCCTTCTCCATACCTGTTGGCACTGGAATAGAAAAACGGAAGCAACGTCCGTTATCGCGCTCCCATGCAAAAACAAAATCTGTACCGCCCTTTTCTTCCTTTAAAGCACGTAATCTATAAAGTTCTTTAGCTGGTGGAATAAAGCTCATTTTTATCTCCAAAATTTAAATAAAACACAAAAAAATCAAATAGTTTTTAACTATAAAAAATTTTATCATCTTTAAATAACAAAAACAAGTAACAACTTTTATTTCATTATTAAAAACTACAATTAAAAAGTAAATTCACATAATGCATCAAATTTAAGCTATAAAAAAGTTTCATCTCGTACCCACATTTATACACAAAACCAAACAAAATCATCCTCAAAACAAATGTCAATAACTTGTATAAATTCATTGACATAATATAATGTGCAATTATATAATATGGTTAGGTGAGGAAGCTTACATCATCGATATGTATATTTCATCATATATTGAATTTATTAGTTATATTTTACAATCATCATACAACAGGACTAAAAAACATGAAAAAGTTACTATCTATCGCATCTATGATGTTCTCATGCATAGCTGCTCTTGCTGCAGATTACTATGTTGATGCAAATGCTGACAGTGCTACTGCTACTGGCTCACAAGCAGCTCCATTCACATCTATTAAAGCAGCTGTTGAAGCAGCAAATGCTCAAT
>JAGCJJ010000041.1 GCA_017648065.1 Kiritimatiellia bacterium
CACTCTTTGAACATAATAAGTCTACCGATACGTCCGTTCCCATCCTGAAACGGGTGGATACGTTCAAACTTAACGTGGAAATCAAGAATATCTTCAAAGGTTTTGTTTTCTTTACTGTTGTATTCCGCTAAAAGTTTTTTAATTTCTTCTGAAACAGCTTCAGGTAACACTGTTTCCATCCCACCAACCTCGTTTGACATTTTTTTGTAGTCACCAATTGCAAACCAATCTTTACGAGAATCTGTTGTGCCTGTTTTTAGGGTTTTGTGGAGTTCTTTAATAAATTTCTCTGTCAAAGCATATCTTGCATTATCAATAATCATATCGATACAGCGAAAGTGATTTGTTGTTTCGATAACATCGTCCACGTTTACTGCTTCATTTTCTATGCCAATAGTGTTTGTTTCAAAGATATATCGTGTTTGGTCGTGTGTAAGACGACTGCCCTCAATATGGTTTGAGTTATATGTCAGGTCTATCTGTGTTTTATGGTAAATACCGCCATGGTGTTTGCCATCTTTTTCACGCTTCAATATATCCAGTAAGGTTTCAATCTTACAGGATTTTCTTTTTATTCTCTCAGGTTTTTCTGCAGATGAGGGAATATTCCAAGTTTTGCCTGTAAGAAATACACCATCAATACGGCCCTGTGCACAATAGTTGCGCACACTACGTTCAGACATATTCCATTTTTTTGCTATTTCAATAACTGAAAGAAAGGTCATCTGTATTCCACCCTTTGTTAAGGATATAATGCTTTTTATTGTAATTATTATAATACATTATCGGCAAGAAAGCAATTGTATATTCACAATTATAACCGTGATATATTTTGCCGATAACGGCAATTAGAAAACACACAAATTATCTTATCACTTACTGTATGATATTATTTTTTTCTAAATCCTATGCTATTTTATTAAACGGATTAGGTCATCAGAAGAAATTATACCAGCCTCAAAACAATATTCACGAATATCATTATCATCCGTTACCAAAAATATAATTTTTTCCTCTGCTAAAAGAAGGTGACCATATTCATTTTTTATTTCGCGATCTGCTCGATGCTCCCCAATTCCACCTGAATATTTAATTATCAGGCGCTCGTTTCCAAAATTATTAGCAGATTCGTTGGAACTGTCAAAGTATAGATAAATTCGAAGATTTGGCAAAAAGTCAAGCAGCTTACTCAATGCTCTGGCAAACATCGTTCGCTTTTCTTCGTGTGATAAATCAAGCGATTGATAATAGTCCTTATTTAGAACATTATGTCCATCTATAATTAAAGCTGCTTTTGTATTTTCCTTGAAAAATCCATTTTGTGTATATGCTGCAAAAAATTCTGCTGCCGGATTTCTTTCTTTTTCAAGCTTCTTTGTTTCCTGAATGTAGGTTTCGTCAAATACAGATTTATTTACTTGTTTTAGACGCGTTTCATAACGTTCTTGCTGATCATGCTTTGATTGCCTGATTGCATCTACTTTTTCTTCAAGATAGCTTATTCTTTCAATTAACTTTGCATTTTCGTGTATCAGCCTGTCAATTGAGCTTTTTAGTTGCTTATTTTCTTGGCGAAGCTCTCTGTCTTTCTCCAATATTGAAGCTTTTTCTTGTTCAAGGCGAGCTGTCTTTTCTTGCTGCTGATTTAGTTCATTTGCAAATGAATAGGCGTCACTTTGCACCTTGCGCAAAGCTTTTACTTCCTTACGAAGTTCAGATAATTCTTTTGCTTCTGCAGGAGGAAGCTCTGATTTAACTTCTCGAACTACCTCTTTAATTTCTGGAGGATTTAAAAGATGACTCATCTCATCAATGAATGGAGCAAATGTTTCTTTAAATGCTGCCTGAGCTTCTTCCTGAGATTGTGGAGCAATTTTCCACACTGGAATTTGCTCGCATTTCTTTTGAGCAAATTCGCGTATGGACTCTCGTTCATCTAAAAGCATTGCGAGTAGAATTGGGGCTGTTCCAAATGTATTTTCTAACGCTCCAAATCCATCAATAAGTGCTTTCTTAGAAAGCACTACTGTAAATTTTCCATAAAGAGCACCCTCTTGTATCCAAACAAGGCCTGCTGCATTATCTGATTTAACAAGCTCTTCCAGTTTTTTTCTAATTAATGGAATATTTGCTGATATAGGACGAATCCCACCAAGTCCTTTTGAGCAATTATACTTTGTTATGTTTTCCAGAATTGTTTTATTATCAATTCTTTTAACACAGTTTAATGCTTCTTGAGCGATTTGTTCTGGCACTTCAAAATCAAAAAGCTTCATTGATATTTCATTCCCAAAATCAGATTTTTAGGAAAGAGCCAGCCTTCTTTAGCTTCTCTTCTGAAACAACATCCTCAGCTGTTGGATTTTCTCCACGACCACCAATCTCACGTGGTGGTGTGTAGCCCTTAGATACTTCACGGCCTGTTTTTTGTGCACGCTCTTTTACTGGCTTATCAGTTGTAGCTTTTGCTGTAATACCTGCTTTAAGAGTGCGAGCACCCAAAGTCTGCATTTTAATTTGCTTTGTTGTAACAGTAGTAATTGTACGACCTGTTGTCTTTGGAGCAGGCTTGATTATGCGCTCCAAGCGAGAAATAAGCATTTTTGTACCTTTATTCTCGGTAGCTGAAATTTCAATAGGCTTTTCACCTGTTTGCTTACGAAATTCAGCAAGCTTTTCTTTTGCGCCTTCAACATCCATCTTATTTGCTACAATGATGCGCTTACGCTTCAATAATTCCGGATCGCGCATTTCCAATTCATGAAGCAATGCATTGTAATCATCAGTTGGCTCGCGTCCATCAGTTCCAGCCATATCAATAACAAACACAAGAACCTTTGAGCGCTCAATGTGGCGCAAGAAATTATGACCCAAGCCTACACCTAAGTGTGCATTTTCAATAAGTCCAGGAATATCTGCTACACGGAAGCTTGTAAACTTCTCTGGGAATACAACTGTTCCAATAATTGGATTAAGTGTTGTAAAGTGATATGCACCTACCTTAGGCTTTGCACTTGTTATGCAACGAAGCAAAGATGATTTACCTGCACTTGGAAAGCCAACCAGGCCTGCTTCAGCCATTACCTTCAAGTCAAGGCGTAGATAAAATTCTTCACCCTCTGTACCTGGTGTATATTCATAAGGAACCTGATGGTCAGGACGCTTCCAATGGACATTACCTAAACCACCTGTACCACCCTTCGCAACAACAATGAATTGACCATGTGTGGTTATTTCACCAATAACCTCCTCAGTTTCTTCATTTTTAATTACTGTGCCAAGAGGAACAGGAACAAATAAATCTGTACCATCTGCACCATGCTTACGGCGACCTTGACCAGCACCACCATGCTCTGCAAAGCGCTGT
The DNA here is from genome assembly GCA_017648065.1 of Kiritimatiellia bacterium. Taxonomy (GTDB): domain Bacteria; phylum Verrucomicrobiota; class Kiritimatiellia; order RFP12; family UBA3636; genus RGIG990. The sequence goes on from JAGCJJ010000041.1 coordinate 3,368, forward strand.
GGATCAAAGAAAATAGCTACCAATGAATCTACATCCTCATCACCGATAAGGATTACATTGCCACCACGACCGCCGTCGCCACCATCAGGACCACCTTTTGGAACAAATTTTTCACGACGGAAGCTTACGGAACCATTACCACCATTGCCTGCACGAACATGAATACGGCAAGTATCTACAAATTGTCTTGATTTCATAATATTAAGTCATTCCTTTCTATATTATACCCAAAGGGTTCTGTCTAATGCGCGATATTGAAGCGCTTCTTGAAGATGTTCTGGCTGAATTGTATCGCTACCTGCTATATCAGCAATAGTTCTAGCCACCTTTAAAATTCTATCATGTGCACGAGGACTATAGTGCATTTCATTCATTGCATATTCCATAACCTCGCTCGTCTCTGCATCAAGATAGCAATATTTTGCAATCTCGCGTCGCCCCATATCTGCATTAGTGCGAATAGAGCCAAGACCTTTAAAGCGCTCCTTTTGCACTGCACGAGCAGCATCAACACCTTGCTTTAGGTCAGCACTTGAAGCACCATCAGGAATAGCCTGTAAATTAGTAAAGTTTGTAGATGGCACTTCTATATGAATATCTATACGATCCAGCAATGGTCCAGAAACCTTATTACGATAGCGTTGTATTTGCTGGCGAGAGCAGCGACAATTATGATTAAGATCACCAGAATAGCCACATGGGCAAGGATTCATAGCAGCCACAAGAATAAAGCGGCTAGGGAATACATTACTTCCTGCTGCACGTGAAATTGTTACAAAACCATCTTCTAATGGTTGGCGCATCACCTCAAGAACACTGCGATTAAATTCAGGAAGTTCATCAAGGAATAATACACCCAAATGCGCCAAAGTTACCTCGCCTGGAGATGGATGAGTGCCACCGCCGAGTAAGCCAGCATCGGAAACAGTATGATGTGGTGAACGGAATGGACGCTCAAGCATCAGAGGCATATCTGATGGAAGTTTACCGGCAATGCTATGGATTTTTGTTGTTTCCATAATCTCATCCTCTGACATAGGAGGAAGGATAGATGAAATACGACGAGCTAGCATTGATTTTCCTGTACCAGGAGAACCAACCAACAAGATATTATGTCCACCAGCAACGGCAACCTCAATTGCTCGTTTAGCCATTTCTTGGCCCTTAACATCTATAAAATCAAGAACTTTATCTTCTGATTTAACGGTCAACTCGGCTAAATCACAATAAGTAGGCTCTACCTCTTTAACACCTTGCATAATATTAAGTGCGTCAACAAGATGTTCAACTGGGTAGATATTAATTCCTTTAACAACTGCTGCTTCTGAAGCATTGTCTTTTGGAACTAAGAAATTCTTAACTCCCATCTCACGCAATTTAATTGCTATAGGAAGAACACCCTTAACCTTTCGAACTTCACCACTGAGAGAAAGTTCTCCGATAATAGCTGTTTCCTCAATTGAGAGTTTTGGTTTAAATTCTTGCTTTTTTTTCTTAAGATGGTCGGAAAGATATGTTGTTATAATACCTAGAGCAATAGGCAGATCAAAAATAGACCCTTCTTTTCTAACATCTGCGGGAGCTAGATTTACAACAGTTCTTCCATTGAATGCTTGAAAGTTACAATTCGTAAGTGCAGAACAGACTCTATATTGACTTTCTCGAACAGCAGCATCTGGTAATCCAACAATAACTATTTGTGGATCGCCGGCGTATGACAAATTAACTTCTATTTCAACGCCATAAGCATCTATGCCATTAACGGCACCAGATATAATTTTTGATAGTCCCATGATTGTATTCTCCTCATTGTGTGTATATGCATTTCAATTATTATGTAATGTAAAAAACAGGTGACCATATGAGAGCCACCTGTTTTTTTCTTAAACTACAGGCGGCTCTAAAAGCAATCGCCTATTCTTTTTTTATTTCTCGCCGAAAATACCAGTTGTTGATGGATTCTTAATAGCACGGCCACCAGCATCAACCAGACGAGCGGTTACGAACAATAGAAGGTTTCTCTTCTCGCTCTGCTCATAGTTATTACGGAAGAAGCGACCGATTAGAGGAATATCTCCAAGTACAGGAATCTTATCCTCTACAGCAATTCTTTCTTCTGTAATCATACCACCCATTACAACTGTTGAACCATTGTAAACCTCAAGTTCTGTTACAACTGAACGTACAGGGAAGAAAGGTTGTTCCATAGGAAGTTCTACATCTCCAGATGGGGAAGGATATTTAGATCCGTAATTTTTCCAAAGAGGCTCAGAAATTACAGATGGAGCAAGACGCAAATAAATACGTGAACCATCAGGAGCAACTTCAGGAGTTACAGAAAGAATAACACCTACTTCACGAGTCATGAAATCTCCAGGTTGAACAACAGCACCGGAATAAGTAGTATTATCATCATCATCACTTGTTTCAAGCATTTCCACATCATAAGAAGTAGGGTAAATATACTCTGTAACAACCTTAATTGTAGCTTCACGGCCAGAGGCTGTTACAACCTTAGGTGCAGAAAGCAAATCAGAATTCTTCTTGGTTGAAAGCATATGAAGAACAAGATTTACTTGTGAATTAGACAAAAATTGAAGACCAATTACATCGTCTGATAATGATGCTCCACCATTTACATCTACAGAAGAATTATTTGTTAGGAAATTGAAAGCTTTTGTTATAGCAGTTCTACCACCACTTCTATCATCACCTAAAGTTTTAGCGGAATTCTTTTGACCATCAATAATACCACCACCAAAACCAACTTGACCAATAGACCATTCAAATCCTAGAGAATCAAGGTCTGTTTGCATTACTTCAACAAAGCGAACCTCAATTTCAACCTGCTGAGGTGTTACATTCAACTCTGCAAGTACTTTTTCTAGAGAAGACAACTGCTCAGAAGTATTCTTTACAATAAGTTTACCAATTGAAGCAACATATTTAACTGATGATCCCTCTGGCCAATGTACACCTAGTTCACCAAAGAACTTCTTCCAATCCTGATTATCATCAAATTTAGCAGTTTCAATTTGAATTGCATCACCAAAATCACCTGATGCTTTATCTGTTTCACGTAAAGATCTTGCCTTTTCAACAAACGAAGGAAGAACAGGATACATACGATGAATCAAATCACCATCTGGTGCATTTTCTGGCATTACAAGAACCATATTACCATTTACGCGATACTTAAGCTTTGCAACCTTCATAACAGTACCTAATGCATCATAAAGAGTTACAAAACGAGCATTTACTGTTATAGGTGGTACACCATTAGATGAGTCTGTAGTTGTTTCAGGAGCAGCAGCTTCCCAACCACCAGCAAAAGTATCTGCTGCTTGAGCTGTTGAAGCAGTCTCACCACTACCACCAAGATTTAAGATAATATTGATGCCACGACGCTCTTCTGGAATATCTTTATCCTCATCATATTCGCGAGATGCCTCACTTAAAAATGTAATAACGTCTGTAATATTTGCTTGACGAAATTCAATTTCAGGAATTGTGATTCTCTTCATCTTCTCAAGAATCTTCATTTCCTCTGTTGTACCTAATGTAATAACAGAATCACCAGAAGAATCAGAACGACGTGAATCATATCCTGTATCTTCATAACCTACACCATAATTATCAGGAGTCCAAGCTTTTGTAACTTCGCTAAGCATCTTTTTACGAGTTGACAAGCGCTCGTCATCATAAAATTCATTTAGACGAGAATTTACCTTACGAAGCATTCCAACAGCATCCTTACACCATGGATAATCTCGCAAACAGAACTCTACTTCACGACGACACAAATCGTATTCACCTGTTGAATAATATTCTCTAGCACGAGAAAGTCTAGAACGAATATCATCTAAGCTATCCTCATATTGTCTTTCATTCCAACGCTTAATTTTCTTAGCTGTTGTTGGTTTTGGTGGGTTTTCCTTCTCATTTTGAATTTGGATAAGCAACTCACCAGCATTAGGATGTCCAAGAGTACGTGCTTGACGAGCAACATTCTCTGCCTCTGTATAATTTGCAGCTTGGCGAAGACCGATAGATTTTCTATAATATGCTTCTGCTAATAACTCATCAACCTTGTTCTTTAAATCAACACGACTCTCACGAATGTATTGCTCAACTTCTGTTAAATCTTTAATAACTGTCTCGAATCTAGCACGAGCTAAATTATCCTCGCTAGTCTTAATGTTCTGCATTACATGCTTATCATAAGCAGCTCTACGTGCAGCCTCAATTGTCATAGCTTCGTCAATTGCAGTATCAATTGAAGATGCTGGTTGCTCATCTTTAACTTCTGCAACTACAGGTGCCTCTTCTACAACTACTTCTGCAACATCTTTTGCTTCTGAAGTTGCCTCAACAACTTCTTCGCTTGTAGTATCTGCTGGCTCCTCTGCAACATTATCAGAATCTCCAACAACACCCAAAATTGCATCTATTTCTTCATCTATATTAGAAAACTCTGTCTTAGCAGGTGCTTCTTCAACTACTTCTGCAACCTCTTCTTCAACAGCTGCAGGAGTCTCTTCAACTACTTCTGCAATTTCCTCAACTACAGTTTCTTCAACTGCAGGCTCAGCTGTCTCAACAACTTCAGCAACCTCTTCTTCAATAGCAGCAGGAGTCTCTTCAACTACTTCTGCAATTTCCTCAACTGCAGGTTCTTCAACTGCTGGTTCAGATGTTTCTCCTAAATCTAAATCTTCTATCTCTATAGAGTCTAGATCCATATCTAAATCATCAATTCCAAGCTCCTTTGCATTCAAAATAGCTCTTGGTTGAGTAGATTTTGATTCAGAACCTGGTTGATCAGACAATGCATATGTTACACATAATGCAGTGAATAAAATTGAATAAATTTTCCAAGCTTTGTTTATATTCTTCATTGAAGAGTACTCCTAATAAATATACTATAGCCTCGATAAAATTTGCTTTTTTCGCAAAATTATCGAGACACAGTACGAGACTGTTGATTTGATTTATCTAAAATTACTACAGAATTACCGTTTTTGTCAACTGATTTTACTTGATATTCAACGTTATCAAACGAAAAACTTTCAAATTCCTTGGCTTGATAAACTTTTTGCTCAGGATCTTTAGTGCAAACAAAGAAAACTTCACGCTCACTAAAGACCTTTCCTGCTCCCTGTTGAAGTTGAATTTCCTTATGTTGATTTGAAAGAGTAATTACATAAATATTATCTTTTTTATCAGGTAATCCCTTACGCTTAACAACAACTTCTTTTTGCTCATATTTTGTAAGTTTATAACCTGTTTTTTCTAATTCATCCCCAACAGCAACCCAACTTGTCTTACCTGGCCCATTAATTTGAAATTTAAAATTATCTTTAGAATTATCTTTAGAGCCTAATTTACTTCTACCTTTTAGTTCATAAGGGAATTGAATAGATTTAACATCTTGAACAACAAGAAAATCTATCAAAGGAGGATGTACAGATGCATCGCGAGGATTAGTTTTAGCTACAAATTCCTCATAGTTTGTAAAACCATCACTATCTGCATCAAAATCTTTATCTAGTGAGTCTGCAGGATTAAATGCATGTTCACGCTCATATGTATCAGGCATTCCGTCACCATCTGAATCCCAATCTTCTGCTGCATCATCATCTGGCTGTGGTTCATTACAAAATGGGCATACCTTTGCTTCAAACTTTATTGGTTTCTTACACTCTTGCTTTACACAATATACACGGCTAGGAGCAATAAGCATATTAAAAGCATCTCCCCCAGTAGCTAGAATTATCGGATTTTCTGAAGCATCTTTTGCTTCTAAATAAAACTCATCTGAAGCTTCCTGTGCTATAGGATTAGATGGTCTTTTATTTGAAAGATTTCTTTCAAAAGCCTTCTCGTTATTCTCAAAATTCTTATTTTTATCTATAAGAACAACTAGCGAAGCAATTAAAGCGGTCAAGACTACGCCAAGAATAACTTTGTCGTAATGATCTTTTATAAAATTTGGTTTTTTATTTTTCATTGTATCACCTTAAAAACCTTCGTTTGACTCTGATTCATCATTCTCTGTATCAACTTCTAATGACTCGTCTACTTCTTCAGAATCCTCTTCTTCAACTACAGAATCTTTCTCCGGAATAAATGTAAAAACATCGACAGTCATAGTTACTGTTACTGGTGCTTCTCTTAGAGCTCCTGATACCAATCGTGTTGTGCGACTAGGTGGGCGAACATTAATTATACCTGCTGGTGATTGTTCCTCTATCTCTTCCTCATTACGTGAACGACGATTGGACTTCTTTTCTACTTTATTTTCTTCTACAGGTGGATGATAATCATCTGCAGCCTTTACAAATGATAGTTTTGAAACGATTGCATAAGGCTTCATTTCTCCAATTGCGTTTAAAACCTTCAACAAAGAATCCTGTTTAGCATCAAAAACAAACTCAAAACGTTGTCTGTCTGTCTCAACCACTCCCTGCTCATAAGGCTCTATCACAACTGATCCTCCGGAATTTACAGTAGATGATGAACTTGCAGAAGAACGGCGACGACGAGAAGAACGACGAGTTGTACTTTCTTCTTCATTAGTATTAGAAGCATTCTCAAACTCCTCTCGACGAACCGCCTTTAATTTATCAATCTCAGCATTATAAAGCAATTGAACTAAACCATCGATAAAAGTTAATTGCTTCATTAAACGTGGAACATCTGATTTAGATGCAGGTGCACCTTCCTTATACTTATCAAAACCAAATGTTAACCCTTCAACAGCAACACTTTTACCATCTGGACCTTTTGGTGCTGTCGTAGTTAAACGTTCAATCATCTCTTGTCGTTTATTACTAAAGTAACCTGGGTTTGTTTGTTTCGACTCAGGAGAATACTCTCCTTCACGGATAATATTTAGTAAATTTTGCTCCCATTTTTTTGCTTTTTGGGAATTTTTTTCTAAAATTTCCATATTCTCGGCATTCGGGAAAGGATTAGCAGTCTTAAAAATCCTTGCATAATCTCTTTGCATTTTTTCTAGTTTTTCTGCAGACTCCGAAGCAGCACTAACAGAATTTAGTACTAAATAAATAGACCCAACCAGTACAATGCCTAAAACACCGCCAACACCTATTAAAATTGTTTGAGGTTTATTCATAAATTATTCCTCCTCCTCGGAATTAACTATTGCACCAGGCAATAGTCCAGGAACATTTGCCAACTTTATGCAAAGCTCAATCTCTCCAATCGCGCCTTTTGTTCGCTCAGACTCAACCTTAAAATTATCTTTTTCTGAAGAGAAAATTTTCTTGCTTGCTCCAGCTTTTGCAAGCTTTTCAAGAATTACTTCTCCTGCTGATTTTTCCGCTGTCTTTATTTCATCAATATCATCAGGATAACCCGTAACAACGAGATAAAGGTCGTCTTCTTTAATCTCAAAACTCTTAAGCCAACAAGGACCCTCGAGAGCTTGAGATATAACATCTATTAATTCAGAATATGAATTGCGAGCAGCAAAGAAATTGGCAATATATTGTGATTTCTCATTATATGCAACAAAATCAGAATTAATAGAATCCATTTCACGCTGAGCATTTTTCAAAGCACTTAATTTACTAGATATTTTATTAATTCTTGCCTCATTAATTGTATTCTGTTTGTATGCAGATTGATTCCAACAAATACTCATAAGAAGGAAAGCAACAACAGATATAACGAAGAAAGGTATCTTCTTTACAAATTTTCTTGCTTTTACAACTTCTGTTGGCATCAAATCTATCTCAACAGGACACTTCACACATTTACGCAATATCAAACCTACAGAATTTGCTAAAAGGAACAAATCCTCATTTGATACTTCTATTCCATTATCAATATCTACGGCAACATTGGCAAATGGATTCAAATATTCAACCTGTATTCCGAATTTTTCACTAAAAAATTCGTTCAACATTTTTGTCATCGAACCGCCACCTGTTAAAAGGATACGCTCTGGTGCAGAACCGCTTTGCTGACTACGATAGAAATTAATAGAACGATTAATTTCCATATGCAAACGTGTCACAACATTACGGATAATTTTTGAACATTTATCTGCTACTTCATCATCCTGAATAGCAAATGTTCCACCTAAAGCAACAAAGCCTTTCTCCAGCTTCAACTGCTCTGCATCCTCTACAGAAATTCCTAATACTTTTGAAATTTCTGTAGTAATCATATTACCACCAATAGGGATACTACGAACAAAGAATTTGCCACCCTCAACAAAAATTAAACTAGTTGATCTTGCTCCAATATCTAGAGTCATTGTACAACCATCTAAATCTGGATAATTATACCTAACAGAATTGTACAATGATAGTGCAGCAGAATCTATTAACGAAAGTTGTAGACCTGCAGATTCTGCACATCTAGCGACATCTTCAGCCAATTCTTTTTTGACAGCAACTATCAAGACATCAGCCTCTGTTGGATCATTTTCAGGCAAAATCTGATAATCCCAAACTACATCCTCAATAGGGAATGGAAGATTTTGAGCCACCTCTTGGTATATCTGAGATTCTAAATCATTCTTATCGCCTAATTTAGGTACTTTAGCGAATCTAGTAAAGACAGATTGACCAGATAATGAAACGTATAAAGGAGCAGGCATAATTCCTGCCTGATTCATCAAACGTTTAATTGTTCCTTCTGCTGCTAAAGTTGCAAAATTAACATCTTGCCCATTATTACCATCAAATTGACTTGTTGCTATTTTTGTCAATACAGGTAATGCTGAATTTTTCACAGAAAATTCAGCTAACATAACTTTGCTAGCACCAACGTCTAGCGTTAAAATACGATTGGAAGAAAACACTACTTGCTCTCCTCATAGCTGTCCATATCAACATATGCAAAGACTGTCTTTTCACGAGCTTGCAATAGTCCAGATGGCTTGTCCAACATTTTGTTTATAGAAGTATCAATAACCTGTGGGTTTTCCCACCATTTAGGATATTTTTTCAAAATTCCTGTTTCGTTAGATTTTACGGCAACGACCTTATCACCTACGCTCATCTGAACACAAATTCCTAGTGGCTTACCTAAACGCTTCAAAGCATTAGGTGCGACTACTGCTGCAACCTTACGATCACGTCCTTGCTCAATGTCAGAATAGTTACAAGTTACTGTAACGAAAGCATAACGTTTATCTCCTTCAACAAACTGTTGCTGACGTTCAAAGAAAACATAATATGTTGCACTAATCTGAGGAGTCCATTTTGGAAGCGCATCAAATGTTGCAGAAAATACACCCCACTTCTTTTTCTTGCCGTTTTGATGTGCAAAAGCTGGTGTATCAACCTCATAATCTGAAAGATTTGTAATTTCTTTAAGGTTAACAGGAGATCTTACAGCAACCTGTTGAGCTCCGAGCTGTGAAGTAAGACTGCTAAAAAGAATAGCTAATACGGCTATCTTAAAAATACCATTCTTTATCATAAGTTTGACTCCTATCTATTAAAATTAAGCATATATCAACAGAATTAATAACATATATTAATCCACCAATTAACACAATAATAACACAAAATAACAAAAACATAAAGCAAAAATAGATTAAAAAAGCAAATTTGTCTATAAAATAAGAAATAAACTTATATTCAAAAAACTAGAGAATATATGATTAATTAAAAATGAATCTTAATACATCTGTTGACTTTAGAAATCCCTGAGTTAATAAAATGTTTATACGCAATCAATTGCGAACATTACATTATTAACCTGTTTTAAATACGGATGCTACATAAGTGTGGTGGCTAGGCCCTCTATACGCATGATTAATTATCTCGGAGTAACAAAACATCATCCTAGCTATGCACCAATTTGGTTATTCTTTCACTCTTTAGATTAAAAAATACATTCAATTTACACCACAATAAAATATACAAAATTTTAAAACAAGAATTAATGAAAACATAAGTAGTATAAAATAAAAAACGGGCAGCCTCAGCCGCCCGTTTTTTATTTTATAAGCTAAAGATTGATATCTTTGTTAAGCCTACCTTACTACATACGTCCAATGCAGAAACAAGATACATATGAGGTGCATCACCAGATGACTTAATAAGTATCATAGCTTCCTTATTGCGTTTATAGATGTTTGCCAAACTCTTCTCTAGCTGTGCTTCATTAACTAATGCACCATTAAAGCTTAATCCTTCTTTACCAATTAGAATCTGAAGAGGATCTTCATTTTCTTCTGCTGAAGAGCTGCTATCTGGTGCTGGGCGTAATGCCTCTAGATTAGCCATAATATCTTCTTGCTTTAGTGTAACAATGAAGAAAATCAGAAGCTGGAATACAACGTCAATCATCGGAGTCATTTCCAATGCTACGTTATCACCTTGTTTACGACGTGATTTCTTTGCCATAGCTATTTAGTAATTCTCCTTTTCTTTGATCTATATTCCTTAGCATGTGGAGCCTTTGATGTATTAGTACCATCAAAGAAGTCTTTTTGCTCACCAGTTCTTGTATCCTTAACTGCAAGAAAAGAAACTTTACCAATACCACATGCTGTACAAATATCCATTGCTCTACGAATCTGATCGTGGGTTGCCAAAGCGTCACCACGAATCCAAACCTCGAATGAATTTCCAAATTTACGGAAGCGACGAGCCATAATATCACGCAACTGTTTTTCATTCATTGTAACATTTGACATAGACATACGACCTGTACGGCTGATATCAATTGTTATTGCAGTTGCTGCATCTGGATTATCGCTGGAAGACTCAACCTCTTCTCCGTTAGGAGCTAATTCCAGGCGGATAGTTTCGTCTTTATTTTCAGACATTGTAATTGTTACAACGAAGAAGATAATAAGCTGGAACACAACATCGATCATCGGTGTCATGTCGAGAGCGCAGCCTTCCAAAGACTTTCTTTCTCTTTTTCGTGCCATATTTAAATCCTTTAATTTTTTTATTAGCTTACGCTAGCAAACCAGTAGTTTACTAGCATAAATCAACTAAAATACTATTTGAAAAAAGGACTATTCAGAAACAACTTCTACGTTACGCAAATCCTTGATTAGCTCAGTAGTCATAATTGTCATCTTTAGCACAATGTTGCTTGCCTTATTACGGAATCCATAGTATGTCAACACACAAGGGATAGCACAAATTAGACCACCAGCTGTTGTCCATAGAGCCTGAGAAATGTTAATAGCAAGAGCACCAACGTCTGGAGTACCACCAGCCAAGTTAGCGAACGCCATAATCATACCTTGAACAGTACCAAGTAGGCCCAACATAGGAGCTGCGTTACCAACAACGGAGATCCATGTTAAACGCTGCATAATCTTTTCAACCTCAACGTCAGCTGCAGAAGCGATAGCCTCATCGATAACCTCAAAACCCTCTTCAACGTGGCTGAAGCCAGCAGAAAGAATATGTGCAAGAGGAGTTGGATCATTTTCGCAGAATTGAAGAGCCTTAACAACATCACCCTCCTGCATTGATGCCTCAACATTTGCAATCAAAGCCTGTGGCATAATCTTATCTGTCTGAATAAGAATTGCACAGTCAATTGCTAGGTAGATATAAGCTACAAGAGCTCCGAACAATGCCATCCATAGGATAAAACCAACAGAACCAGAACCAAACAATACCTGATAGAACTGGCTGCCTGCACCTCCACTTGCTTGAGGAGCGGATGAAGATGTATTTTGAACAACCTGACTTGTTTGAGGAGCTGCATCATCTGCATCTACAACATCTTGAGCAAATGAAGTTTGAGCAGTGAAACAAAGTAGACCCGCACAAACTAGTGACATTACGAAACTTTTTTTCATATTTTTACCTTTTTGTTTTGTGTTGTTTAGTTTAATTAAATTTAAGTTATTAAAATTATATTACTTACCACTTGTCATTTTCTTAGCCCACTCACTCTTCTTATATGTTGAGTTTTTCAACATAAGGCTACGCATTTTCTCTGCATAAGTTGTCTGACCAAGCTTATTAAATGTTTCAAATGCTTTATAAATTGCCTCTGGCTGCTTTGATGTCTCTGAATTATATAGATAAACAACGCGCAAATAACCATCCTTTAGTGCATCCATATTTTTATCTTCTGAGCGAAGCAAGTCACCTCGTGCGATAAGAGCAGCAGCAGAAAGAGTGCGATTTCCTGATGAAATTGCACGATTTAGCATATTAGGAAGACTAGCTGTTTTACCTGTAGCAATTAAAGCTTCCCAATAGTAAGGAGCCATATCAGAAGCATATGCAGCACGCTTATTTGTTTGCACAACCTTTTCACAAATCTTAAGTGCTTCTTGTGACTTACCTTGCTTTAGATAAATTTGAGCAGCAATTGCACCCGCTTTTGCATCATAATCAAGCATTACATAATCCTGCATGATTTTTTGTAGCTGAGGAATAGCTACTGTAGGATTCGCGGAGCGAACACTCTGCATGATTTTATCCCAACCAGCAGGAGGAGCAACAACCATGGCTTGAATGTCTTCTGGTGATACTTCTCGAGACATATTTCCTTGCTTAACAACGTAAACCTTTGATGCAGGCTTCCACATTAGCATACAAGGTGTTTCTACTCCATTAATCATTAGCTTAGCCTTTACCTCTGCAGCTTCAACATTTGCCAATACACCAATAACTAGTGCAATAACCAATGAAAGTTTCTTGATACTTGATATTTTCATAATTTTTCTCCTAAAATTTATTTTAAAGCCATTTTTATTCAATTAGTTTGACTGAGATACAATACCCTGCTCTGCTTGTGTCTTGTAAAGCATTATCTTGCTTAAATACTTTCCTTTAGGGAATAAAGAAATATATTTCTCGCAATCCTCCTTTGCTGATTCATAAAGCTCAAGAGAAAGAGATATTGGAATATCTCTTGCATATGCTTCTTCAAGGAAAGGAAGAACTTCAGCATCCTCAACATTTGCGGACATAATAAACTTTTGGTACTGACCAGATGCGCGGCGAGTATATTCATCCTCGCGTTTTTTATCATCCCATTTCTTAGCAATTTCTGCATAGATTTCAAGGATGCGGCCCATCTGAAGATCAGCCTCAGCCAATGCTTTTGCTGTAGTTCCACGATATTGACGAACTAGTTTTACAGCCTTCATGGATGAATTAAATAATTCAATACGCTTCTTTTCATCCTTTTCATTACGAGCTGCTTCAACACCGCATTCACTCATCAAATCTAGAACATCCAGCAATAGGTAGCTCTTAGGATATTTTGCCTGAAATTCATCCAATACCTTTACTGCAGCCTCATAATTCTTTTGTGCGTGTAATACCTTAGCTTTACCAAATACGCATGGAGTAATAATAGACTCATTACCCTCTGCCTTTTCAATTGCCAAATCAAAGCCCTCTAAAGCTGTAACATAATCCTTTGATGTAAATAGCTCCTCTGCAGCAGAATAAATTTGACCTGCACTATATTGCTTTGCATTTTCAAACATCTTCTTTAGAGCAGCAACACCCTGAGTGCGATAGCCCAACTCAATAAGTGTCTTACCTTGTACAAAGTGAGCATTCTTTGCTTCGTTTGACTCAGGATATTTCTCTGCAAGCTCTGCAAAAATTGCTTGGGCTTCTTCCATTGATTTAGCATCCTTAGCCTCATCATTCTGCTTTACAGAAGAAAGAAGAGTACCTAACTGCATCAAAACCATAGGCATATTTTTGCTCTCTGGGAATTTCTCGCGTAGTTTACGATACTGTTCAATTGAGCTTAGCTTATAGCTTAATACCTTTGCTTCGTCATTACTGAAAAGAGAAGAATATACATGAGCTTTATCAAAATACAAGCTTTCAAGAATAGTCTGATTCATTTCTGATTCTTTAGTACTTGCTTGATACTTAATAATTGTCTCAGGTGACAACCATTTTTCAATCTCATTTAACTCTTTAACTACAGCACCTAAATACTTCTGTGCCTGAGCAATACGCTGAATTGGAGTAAGCTGTTTCTGAACAACTGCTTCCTCTTGATTCTCAGCACCACCTTCTGCTACCTCTGAAGTTGCATTTTCAGTACCTTCAGTTTGATCTGTAGGAGCAGCTGCTGGTGCTCTCTTTTCCTCTTCAAGAGCAATCTTACCAGCACGCATCTCTGCGACAGCAAATGCTTTCAATGAACGAGCATACAAATACTTTGCAAGAAGGAGCTCATGAGAAGGTTGTTTCTTTGCAGCAATTCTCTTGTAATATGTCTCACGAACCTTAATTTCCTTCTTAGAATCACCAAGCTTATTATAACAATCAGCCATACGCTTAAGTGCATCTAAAGAAAGAGGTGATTTTGTATAATTCTTAGCTAAAATTGTATAAAGCTTTAATGCTTCTTCTACTTGATCTTCACCATAAAGTTTTTCAGCATCACCCATCAAAAGCTGAGCGGCTAAAGAATGAGATGAATAATTCTCATAGAAAAGATTTTGAACATTATTAGCTTGAGCCGTCATGTTATTATCACGGTAAAATTGTACCAGGCCAAGCATTTCGTTACCAGCAGCTTCTACAATAAGCACAGGTTTATCATGGAAACGCTCTGCTAAATGTCCAATTAACATGCTTTCTAGAAGCTTATAATAAGCTTTTTCATCCTCACTTTGAACTGTCAAAGCAAGCTTACATGCTGAACGAATCATATTACCAATACCAAGAATAGAACGCTCTTCTTCTGGATATTGATTTACTACTAACAAATATGCTTCAATTGCTGCTTCAAATTGATTTTGATTATAGCATAGACTTGCATTATCAAATTGCTTATTTGCAACGGCTTCCTTCTGCTCTTCAGTAATCTTAAGCTGAGGATTTAAACCAAATAGTTCATTTGCCATTTGCTTAATTTGTTCAATGCGCTGACCTGCATCTGGAGCCCATGAGCTAGCTGGATAACGAATGTAAACATTTGCAAATTCTGTCATTGCATTTGGATTACCAGCAAGTAAAAGCTTCTTTATCTTTTCGCCATCGGCACCAACTGTTTGACCAGCTTCTACCAAGCGAATTGCTTCATCATGTAGCATTTTACCTACTAGATAACGGCTTTCTGCAAGAGGGCTAAGTCTAGAATAATCTTGACCTATTTCTTTACCCATTGCCATTAGCTGCTTATCCATTTGCTTAATCATTGGCATGTTGTCTTTGATAACGCCAGCTGCTCCATCCAAATCATTATTTACAACCTTGATGTGTGCTAATAATGCTACTGCACGAGCAAACCATAGGTCTTGTGTCCACAAAATCTGTTCAACGATTGGGGTAGCACGCTTAATATAAGCATCCTTTTTATCAGCATTTTCTTCTGCTAGACGAACTAAAAGCTCTGCATTCTCAAATGCAATCTGACGCTGCATACTAGATGGCATTCCTGATTTGCTTGTACGCATTGTCTCATATGCCTTAAGAGCATCTTCATCTCTATTTAGCATTAGAAGCATCTGAGCAAACTTATAGTATGAATCATTATAAATCTTGCGTAGTTCCTCTGGAGGATTCCCCTTAAATTTACCAAAAAAACTCTCGTATTCTGCAATTGATTCATCATATTTACCAAAAGCGAAATAATAATCTGCTAAAGAACACTTCATTCCCCAAACCTCTACAGAATTTTGGTCTGGTTCTTTAGCAATTTGTGCTCTGGCTTCATCAAATTTACCGCGAGATAGCAGCTGAGCTAATTTTTTAACCTTAATCTGGACCTTTGCGCCAGGAAACTTTGTTTCAATATCCTTAAGTACTGCTTCTGCAATATTTGCAAAACCAGCTGCTTCCAAACGCTCCAAATACAAGAACTCTATAGCTAATGCTTCCTCACTCATTTCTTGTTGAGCATTAAGAGCATTAGGCATACACATTGCTACTACTAAAGTAGCTGCTACTGTTAGTCCTGTTTTCTTTAAAAAACTTCGTGCCATATGTTTTACTCCGTAAATTAGTAAAAATCAAACAATTCCAATTTACTTATTTGTAACAAATTGTAGCATAAAACAAAACTTTGCGCAACTGATATATTTTTCCATATATTTTTAGAAAACATTTTTTGCTCTAAATAAAACTAAAAATGCCATCTAATTATTCATTATACATTTTATTTGGAATTTGTATTATACTTTAGCAGAAGGACGCATTAATGAGAGTAACGTCAACTCTAATAAGTCTTTAGGATTAGTTCCAACACTAACCATTTGCACATGCGCCTCTATAAGCTTCATTCGTGCTAATCGTAATGTAACTCTATCCCAATATTTAATTTGATCAGCAATTCTTGAAGCCTGCCAACCTGATAGTTTATACTTGCCTAAATCAGCAAGAGCATCACCATCATCACCTGTTAATGCTTCTGACCATGTTACATTTGTTTCTGTACGACCATAAAAAGATGTACCTGCTGACAATTTGGCATAGCCACGCTTTACGCAATCTGTAAGTATTAAAAGCTCATTTGTTCGTTGCTCTAGTTGACCAATTAGAAAAATAGGATCAACGCGTAAATCATACAAATTATGCAAAATACGTAACAATTTGCGTGCATTACGCTCTCCAAAAGCATCTAACAAATCCCATGGCTCTTGTAAATTTGACATAGTAACTATCGCTTCTATGTCTTGAATTGTTGGAGGATTATTTGATGTATAAATAAAGAGTTTATCAAGCTCATTCATAAAGACGCGCGAACTAGAACTAATCATACCACAAAAATACTCTTGTTCCTTCGCCCCCATCTGCAAATTATGGCCTGTTAGATACTCATTTAGTAATTTTTTAAAGTCTGCTGTTGTAAGTTTACCCTTTTTACCTACAGGTATTTCCTCAAAAGCAACCTTACCCTCTTTTTCTAAAGCAACTAATTGCTTACAAAATGAGTATTTTTTATTAAATGCTGTTGTGGTAATTACTAACTCAATGCCATCTGGTAAATCACTAGATAAAAATTCTATTAACTGAACTAAAAGCTCCTTAATTGCCTCTGAACCCATTGTTCGATCGCTACCTAAAAAGGACGCATTTTTTAACCAAACTAATTTTTCTGAAGCAAAAAGATCAATTTGTCGAGCAGCATTACAAAATTGACCAATAGCATCTATTGTTGCATCTATCGTATCTGTTGCACCATCAATAATTTCTGTTGTCATAGCACCACTTTGAGAAAGCTGCTTGATTAATATATCAGCCTTCCCTGCAAGAATGTAATCATCCTCACAAAACAATACATGTATACGTGGTGACATCAGATACCTCTTATTTACATCTTACTTGTCCAGAACCTTTGACTAAAAACTTTGTAGTTGTTAAATCAGCCAAACCAATAGGTCCTCTAGCACCTAACTTATCTGTACTTATACCTACATCAGAACCAATTCCAAATTCTGCGCCATCTGTGAACGCAGTAGATGCATTAATATAAATGATTGCAGAATCAACTCTTCTTAGAAATTCTTCCTGCATCTCTTCTGACTCAGAAAGTATAACATCGGCTAAATGCGATCCATACTCATTTATGTGATTAATAGCCTCGTCAATTGAAGAAACACAACCAATCACCAAATTCTGGTCATAAGTTTCATCAATCCAATCTGCAGGTGTAAGCTCTCGTGAATTTGGAATATATGAACTAATCGATTTATCAGTTACAAAAGTTATATTCCCATAACCTTCTGCCTGCTTTAATAACTCTTTAGAAAATTCTTTTGCTATAGAAGAATGAATCAGCACTGCGTCTACCGCTGAACAAACAAAAGAATCAAAGCATCGTGAATTTAAGACTACAGCTGCTGCTTTATTTAAATCAGCATCCTTATCCACATAAGCATAACACATTCCACCAGAATGCTTTAACAAAGGAATTTCTGTATGCTCTACCAAATCATCTACAAAAGATTGACGGCCTCGAACAATTCCTACATCAATAAGACCATCCATAGATGTTAATATTCTTGCTTCAGCCAAATTATTCTCACCACATCTATATTGAATAGTAAACTCAGGTAAACCTACCTCTACCATGCCACTATTAACTGCGGCTAACAATTCCTTAATAGATTCCGCAGAATCATCATCTGCTATTAACACTAAAGCATTACCAGTTTTAATACAAACTGCAGCCGCAATAAGTGAAACTAAAGGACGTGTTTCCAAACATAGACCTACAACACCTATAGGTACACGTTTGCGAACGATTTCAAGCCCATTTGGACGAATCCAGCTACTAATCTCCTCACCTACTGGATCCTCCATGTCAGCAATTAAACTACATGCATCTATCGCACGACGTAACTTTCGCTCAGAAATTTCAAGACGTTCTATAAAACCAACAGAACGACCTCGAGAACGAGCCTTCTCCACATCGCGACTATTTGCTTCTAAAATTCTATCTGCTGCATCCTCTAAATGCTCTGCTATAGAATAAAGTGCATCGCGTTTACGTCTACTACTTAAACTAACGAGTTCACGCTTAACGGCTACTGCATTAGCAGCCATTGCTCTAATTTCTTTTTCTATCATAAAAATGAATTTAAATTATTATACAGGAGAACCAGAGAACAATGTTCCAACATCTTTACCTTTAATAATTTTTGTGATGACATCCTTACTTGTTCCATCTGCAATCACCACATTGCAGCCAGCCTTTGTACATAATGCGGCTGAACGAAGCTTTGAATCCATACCACCCTTTGATAAACCTCCTGAGGTTGGCTTTACCAGCTTCATTACTGACTTATTTATTGTTTCAACAAAAGGCACACGGCGAGAACGACCACACTCACAATTCTCGCGCAAACCATCAACTGTAGATAGTAGAATTAAAAGGTCAGCACGTGTTTGGCGCACTACAAGTGATGCCAAATAATCATTATCTCCTAAAGATAATTCTGCCTTACATTCTTCATCAGCCACAGCATCATTTTCATTGATAATTGGCACTACTCCACGTGCAAGAATATGATCCATTGTGCGACGAAGATTTGCTAAGCGTATCTTTCTATCAAAGTCATCATGTGTTAAAAGCATCTGACCAGTAAGAATCTTTTCTTGTGCAAAAAATTCTGTATATTGAGTCATTAAACGGCCCTGACCAATTGCTGCACACATCTGCAAATCTGGTACTGCTGTTGGACGTTTATCAAGCTTCAATGCTTCCATTCCTGCTGCAATCGCACCAGAACTTACAATAACAACCTGGTAGCCAGCCTTATGTAACTGTGCTACTTGCTTAACAATACTTTTAATTCGAGCTACGTCCGGACGGCCTGTCTTGCGAACAATTACACGACTTCCAATTTTAACAACTATGCGACGTGACTCTGGGATACTTTCCCTAAATTTATTACCACTTGTAATCATTGCTTAACCTAAAATTTAATTTTGGCAAAAATGTTTAGTTACGAGCTGAATAATTTTTATTTATCCAATTACGATATTCACCAGTACGAACTGTTGCAATCCATTCGTCATTTTCAAGATACCATTTAACTGTTTTCTCAAAACCGGAATCTGCATCTACTGTTTGCTTCCATCCAAAGGTTTGCTCAAGGCGTGTGCAATCGATTGCATAACGCAAATCGTGACCTGGGCGATCCTTTACATATGTAATAAGTGATGTACGAGGTTCTCCACTTGGTAGAGGTGCTGCAAGCTTATCAACAAGTGCGCAAATTCTATTTACTACATCAATATTCTTTAACTCACAGCGACCGCCAATTGTATATGTCTCACCAAGCTCTGCCTTCTGCATAATAGTCCAAATTGCAGAACAATGATCTTCAACAAACAACCAATCACGAACATTTAGCCCCTCTCCATAAACAGGCAATGGCTTACCCTCCAATGCATTAAGGATCATTAATGGGATAAGCTTTTCTGGAAACTGGTATGGACCATAATTGTTTGAGCAATTAGAAATTGTTACAGGTAAACCATAAGTATCATGATATGCACGAACAATGTGATCTGATGATGCCTTAGATGCTGAATATGGGCTATGTGGGCAATATGGTGTTGTCTCTGAGAACATTCCTTCTTCACCTAAACTTCCAAACACCTCATCGGTACTTACATGATGGAAAAGCACTAGCTTATCCATGCGCTCACGAGCGGCCTGCAAAAGATTAAACGTTCCTACAATATTTGTTTGAATAAATGAATCAGGAGAAACAATTGAACGATCTACATGAGATTCAGCAGCAAAGTGACAAACGGCATCAATGTCATACTCATCAAATACGCGAGCAACTAAAGATTTGTCACAAATATCACCGTGACCAAAAATATATTGCTCAGGGAATTCCTTTTCCAAATCCTCTAAGCTATGTGGATTACCAGCATATGTAAGAGCATCAAGATTGATAACACGGCCCTTAAAGCCCTCGCTCTTTAGTATATAACGAATAAAGTTTGAACCGATAAAACCAGCTCCGCCAGTAACTAACAAATTCTTAAATGTTCTCATTCTTTTTAAACCTCTGCGCAATATAATACTATAAATAAGTAATGTTAGCAACAACCTATTAACCAAATTTGATAGTTGAAATTTGTGATTATAAAAACCAAACTTCTAGTTCATGAATACTAAATTAAATTTTTACTCACAATAATACTTGAAAAATCAATCAAAAGATTAGTACAATACCCATAAGTGAAACAACCCATTTATTGTTAACATATTATTTTTAGGAGTTACTATGGCTATACGTTTTGGTATATGTAAAGATTTTGATATGATGGAATTTGTTGCTAAAGCAGGCTTCGACTATATTGAACCAGCTTTTCGTACATTAGTAAATTTAAGTGACGAAGAATTTGAAAATATAAAAGCTAAATCTAAAGAGTTAAATCTTAAGTGTGAAGCATTTAATCTTTTCGCTCCTCATAGTACACCATCTCTACGTTATGAAGACATAGCACCAAATATTGATGAATTTAAGGGCCTTGTTTATAAAGGTATGTCACGAGCAAAAGAACTTGGTGCAGAAATTCTAGTTATTGGTTGTGGTTGGCTGCGTAAGGTCCCAGAAGAAATGTCTCGCGAACATGCACTTGAAGAGACAGCAAAAACATTCCGTGTTGTTGCAGATATTGCTGCTGAATATGGAATTACTATTGTTGCAGAGCCTCTGAATACTAATGAAACTAATTTCATCAACACAATTAAGGATGGAAGTGATTTTATTGAATATTGCAACCACCCATCAATTCAAGGACTAGTTGATTTCTATCATACATATAGAAATCGCGAGCCACTAGAAGAAATTCGTGAAAATATGGGTAAGGTTGTTCACACACACTTTGCACGTCCTAATGATGATCGTTGCTATCCTATCGAAGAAGACATTCCAATGCTATGTGAATGGAATAAAATTCTTAAAGATGCAGGATATGATGCTCGATTAAGCAGTGAATGTCGCACACGCGAAGGTGCTAACGAAGAAGAAGAAATTAAACGTACTCTAGAAATGATTCGTAAATGCTTTGCATAAAAATAAAATTATGCTACTTTATGAAATTTTAGGATATTTACTTTGTGCTCTTGGTATTATTGGATGCTTTGTTCCAGTTTTACCTGGTCCATGGTTAGCTTATGCTGGGCTTTTCGCTCCTCTTTTGGGCGGAAAGCCTATTGTTATGTGGCAGGTTTGGACAGGTCTGGCACTTTGTATTATTATTACAATTCTTGATTATATTGTTCCACTAATAGGAACAAAGAAATTTAATGGTTCAAAATATGGTATTTGGGGCTGTACAATCGGAACGATAGTTGGACTATTCTTTTTACCTATTGGCATTATAGCTGGGCCTTTTTTAGGAGCCGTTCTTGGTGAATTATGTGC